>JAKLEG010000422.1 GCA_022703175.1 Myxococcota bacterium
CGCCGCGGGCGTTTGGTAAGGCGTAATCCACTTCGCGCTCGGAATCATCGGCCCGGTCCCAGCCGTAATCGATGGCAAAACCCAACAGCGGTGCCGGCAGCGGGTTGCTTGTGCGGATGCTCCAGAAGCGCACTTCTTGGAACTCCAGGCGCAGGTTGTTCTTCACCAGTAGCATCGACTCTTTGACCCACGCCGCATCCGGGGGCGCGGCTAGCAAAAACGCATCCTCGTAGATGGCGCGGTCACACAGCCATGTGGCAATCTCGGTGCGCTCATCGCGGGTGGCCAACGTCACGCTTACAGGCAACCGGTTCATGCCGCACAGCGTAGCCGAGAATGGTCTGCTGTGGCAGGCTCTGGTTCGAGGACGATGAGCATGGTGTCTAGCCCCGCAACCCCCAAGATGCTGCCCGCGCTGCGCCAGGCGCCGTTTACGCTGGGCACCGGGCCTTTGGGGGTGCTCTGTATTCACGGTTTTACGGGCACGCCAGCCGATCTGCGTGACTTGGCGCTGCAACTTGTCGATGCGGGCCACACAGTGACCAACGTGCGTCTCGCGGGCCATGCCGATAGTGAAGTCGCGCTAGCGGCCACGCGTTGGCCGGATTGGTGGCACAGCGTACTCTCCGCCTATCTGGAGCTGCGCAATCGTTGTGCCCGTGTGGTGGTCGTCGGCTTTAGCATGGGGGGGCTGTTGGCATTGAAGCTTGCCGCCCACTATCCCCTAGACGGTGCTGCTATCCTCGCCGCACCCTTGTTTCTGCGTAAGCTGTCGTGGCATCTGGTGCCGGTGCTCAGCCACGTCGTTCGTTACCGCCCGCGCACGCCCGTAAGCATTAGGGAGCCGCTGGCCCACGCCCGCCAATCCAACCCGGGTCGCACGCCGATGGTGTGTTTGGCCTCCTTTCGCGAGTTGATGGCCAACGTGAATACCTTGGTGCCAAGCGTGCGCTGCCCGCTCTTGCTCGTCTACAGCGCCGCGGATGGCACAGTGCCGTTTGACAACCAGGCTTACCTCGCGGGGCGAGTGCATAGCTTGAGTGTGCAAACGGTTAGTCTGCACGACTCCGACCATGTGGTGACGCTGGACGGCGAACACGCCACTGTCGAAGCCGCCGTGGTGACCTTCGTGAACCAACGGGCCATGGGTGGCGAGTCATGAGCGTGCCGGTGAACATTGCGTTGGACGGGCGCTTCGTGGTGCGCCGCGAGCTGGGGCGCGGCGCCAGTTCGGTGGTCTGGCAGGTCCTCGATCAATTACATGACGTCGAACGCGCAGTGAAGCTGTCGTATCGGGCGCGCGACAAACGACGTTATCGCAACGAGTTTCGTTGCCTCACCGAATTTCGGCATCCGAACATTGTGCGAGCCTATGACACGGGCGTCACCGACACCGGCCTTCCTTACGTCGTCATGGAGCTGATTCATGGCATAAGCCTCGCCAATTTTCCGGAGCGCCAAGATGCCGAGGCGCTGGCGGTGGTGGCGATGCAAGTGTTGGATGCGTTGGCCACGTTGCACGCCCGCGGCGTGGTGCATCGGGATTTGAAACCACGCAATATTTTGGTGGCCGGACGCGGTTCGGCGGCGGTCGCCCGTCTCATCGATTTTGGACTGACCTGCCAAGTGGGAGAAGCACGGCCAGCTGCCGGGACGCTCCCCTATATGGCGCCTGAGGTAGCGCGGGGTGCCGCGGTGGATGGGCGTGCCGACCTCTATTCCTTGGGCATGGTCCTCTACGAGGCGCTGCTACCCGACCATGTGGCGCGCACGGTGGAGGATGTTGCTCAGGGGTTGGCCCAAGCGTTGCCTGAGCCATCGGCGGTGAATCCGGTGATTTCGTCCGGATTGTCGAGTGTCGTGATGCGTCTATTGGCCGCCGACCCCGAGGCCCGTTTTGCGAGCGCCTATGAGGCCGCCGATGCGCTCTCGCGACTGCCGGATTTGCGCTTGGGGCGCGGGCCTGAACGAGCTGCCGCTGAGCGACTGATGCGTGGCGGCGCCGTGTCCCATCGCAAGCGCTTGGTGCGCAAGGTGTTGCAGATTAGCAAGAAGGTCAGGGATGCCCAGCATGGGCAGCTGCTGCTCGTGGAGGGTCCCACTGGGGCTGGCAAGACACCGTTCTTGCGCGAGCTGGCCGCTGAGCTGTCGCTGCAGGGTTTCCGCGTTGGGCGCTTTATCACCAGGGCCGAATCAGCGTCGCCGATCCCGGCCTTGTTGCAGGCCGCTCAACGATTGCAGCCAGCAGCTACCACCGTTGCGCTGTGGCCCGTTTCTTCGCCGATGCGGGTTGGGCCGGCGGAAGTGGCGCGCTTTGCCGGACAGATGGCCGTGGCGTTGGTCGAGGGTCTGGGCACACAGCCCACGGCCTTGATCATCGACGACCTGCATCGGGCAGAACCCGTGGCCTTTGAGGTCCTGCGGTCGCTCGCCGATGAACTCGGCTCGGTGCCGCTTTTGCTTGTAGCGGCAGGCGACCCGCGTCCTGAAGGGGCGCCGATCGCCGAGCTCTTGGGGGGACAGGCTATCGCCCTTGAGCTGACCCCGCTGAGCACCGAGGAAGTGGCCGCGCTTGCGGCCCATCGTTTACACGGCCTAGCGCTGCCGCCGCCAGCCTTGCTGCGCATTAGCGAAGACAGTCAGGGGATGCCGAGTCTGGTCGAACGGACCCTTGCGCGTCTGTACGTGGAAGGGACGATTCGGCGGGAGGGGCAAGGCTTTGGCTTTGTGGGAGGGCGCTACCGGGCCGCTCGGCATGCTGATAGCGACTTGCTGGCGGCGCGCATCGACCAGGTGGCCCCGGATCATCGTTTTGTGCTGCACGCGGCCGCAGTTTTGGCGCACGGCATCAATGCGTCGGCCATCGCCGGGATGATGGGGGCGCCCAAAGATACCGTCGCGACGATTCTCGCCGAGCTGTGTCGACGCGAGATCTTGATGGTGGATGACGCCGGCGTCGAGCCTTCCTACGAGTTTGCCACCCGCGGTTTGATTGGGGCCGTGTACCAGCGGATTGTGCCGGCGGCGCGTCGCGAGCTGCACACACACGCCGCTCGCTTGCTGAAGGGGCTACCATACGCAACCGGACGCGCAGAAGAGCGGGTTGAGCACCTGTTTAAGGGGAACAATGACCAGGAGGCGATTGCCGCGGCCGTGGAGGCGGGGGATCGAGCTGCGTCGGTGTTCGCCGACCGGCGCGCCATTGAGTACTATGCCCGCGCCTTCGCCCGACTGCCTGAGGGGGCCTACGGAGGTGCTGCGATCGCGCTCAAGCTGGGCCGGTTGTTTGCCCGTACAGGCGAGCTGGAGCGGGCCGAGAGTTGGTATGATGCCGCGCGCAACACCGCACAGAGTCACGAGCGGGTGATCCAGGCGGAGGCCTTGTTGGGCCTTGGTGATGTCGCCTGGTTACGCGGTCAGCCCACCGACACGGAGGCGCACGCCGAGGCGGCCTTGGCGCTGCTACACGAACAGCCCGAGCCACGGCTCGCCGCAGTTGGACGACGGCTGTTGGCGGTGGTGGCGGCACAGGCGGGTGATTCCGAGCGGGCAGAGCAAATTCTTTTAGAAGTGTTGGCCGAGCTCGATCAGGCACATGCTGAAACTGAGGCGATTGCAGTGCTCATCGACCTGGCGAGGTTGGCTCGGCGTCGCAGTGAGCTGGTGCGCGGCGCTCGCTATGCACGCCTTGCTCAGCAGCGAGCCCGCGCTCACAACGATTTTGCCGCGCTGGCCGAGGCCAGTACGGTGCTGGGACGCAGCTTGCTATTGGCGGCCCGTTTTGACGCGGCCCGCAATGCGCTGACGTACGCGTTGCGGGTGGCGCGCGCGGCCGGGGACCGTTTGCGGCAAGGGTTGGTGCTCCGAGAAATCGGCAATCTGAAGATCCGGGAAGGGGACTTGGTGGCGGCCCTTGAGCGCTATGAACGTAGCCTAGAGTTGACCCGCGCATGTCGTGCGCGCGCCGACGAGAGCGCCTGTTTGCACAACATTGGCATGGTGCGCGCCAAGCTTGGGGATTTTGGCCCGGCGATTGCAGCCCTCACCACCGCATTGGAGCTATGCCACGGTGTGGGGGACGTCCAGGGCACGGCGGCGACAGCGGTTGAACTTGGGCATACCTATGCGCTGTTGGGGGATTTGGTGCGGGCGCGCCAGCACTTACATGCGGCCCGCGAAACAGGTGAGATCGTGCATGACGACGTGACGGTGGCCGAGGCCAGCGCGTTGTTGGCCTGGGTGGAGGCTCGCGAGGGGCAGTTTGAAGCGGGGACGCGCTTCCTCGATGAGTTGGAGCGGACGCTGGCGCTTTTGGAAGATCCCGCCGATCAAGCGATGGTCTTGTGTTATGCCGTGCGCACAGCGCTCCTGGTGGGGCGGCCTGGCGAGGCTCGACGCTGGGCGCCGCAGTTCTTGGAGCTTACGCACACCGGCTCGTTGGGCGACCTTCAGGCGTTGGCGGAGGGGCTCTTGGGCGCAGCGCTGGTCACGAGCGGTGAGGTGGAGGCGGGACTTGAAAAACTTGGCAGCGCCGTCGCCGCAGCGGAGCGCGCGAATTTGCGACCCCTGGCGGTGGAGCTGCGCGGTTGGCTTGGGCGGCAGCTGTCGGGTAGTGACCGGGGCGTCGAGCACCTTACCCGCGGTATGGAGCAGCTGGAGACGTTGGTCGCGGCGCTCCCGGGTGAGCTCGCGCTGATGCACTTGAAAACCGCCGAGTCACACGCGCTCAGGACGGCCTTCGACGCTGAGCGTCAGCGTTTGGTGACGTTGGGCGTGCTGCATTAAGAGGGCGCGGGGGCTAGCGGCGCCGCAACAACAAGGCGTTTAGTAGTAGGTCGCCGTGCCGACGATCGCGGGGGCGAGAGTGCCGTAGCCAATATCATTCATGCTGAACATGCCGTAGGTGATTCGTCCCAGCACGCCCACGGTTAGCTCGGGCATGATCGGCCACTCATAACCGCAGCCTACCGAGAGGATCAGGCCCGTGGGGTCGCTGCCCCCGGCATCACCTTTGTAAGAGGTCTCCAAGCCGCCCCAGCCAAACTGCCCCTGCACGTGCAAGCCCTCCACCATCGGCAGGTAGTAGTCTCCGAACAACATCAGGCCGAGCACATATTGGCTTACGTCGGCCATGGCCCCCGACGTCACCTCGGTGCCGTTTACCTTCACCTTGGGCGAGGCGGCACGATCTAAGAGCAAGCCACCACCGACGACAAGCTCGGGCATGATACTCCCCCCCAACAAGATGGAGGTGGCGATTGTGAAACCCGAAAAATTGGTGTCATAGCCACCAGCGCTGGCGGTGGTGCTGTAGTGGCCGAGCCCAAGGGCGGCTTGGCCAAAAAAGCCCGAGCGCTCGGCGACCGGACTGGGAGCAGGCTCGACGGGCGCTGCCGGCGCTGGGGCGGG
>JAKLEG010000423.1 GCA_022703175.1 Myxococcota bacterium
ATGACGCGGCGACGTTGTTTAGGCTCTTATCGGCAGGCTTGATCATCGCAGGTGTGATCGGCCTGCGGCTCGCCCCCAACTAACCCCTTCAGCGAGCTGGGCTTACGAATGTTAGCCAAAGCCACAATGCCTAGGGGATTGATGCTGCAAAGAATGGCGGAGCGAGAGGGATTCGAACCCTCGGAACCTTTTGGGCTCACACGATTTCCAGTCGTGCACCTTCGACCACTCGGTCATCGCTCCCCACACCCTGATCTTCGGATTTCTTCTACAGAAAGGTGATAGCCCGGTGACCTAGCACCCCGAGAGCAGCGCTGCCGTTGCTTCCTTCCGGACCTGGCGGATTCACGAGTCTCAGTCACCAGGGCCGGGCTATCTCAAGCGCCCCTGTGGATTCCAGGGACACAGCATCAACTTGTCAAAGCTAATACTGCCGACAAGGTCGAATGAGGGGCAGTAAAGCTGGCGGAGCGAGAGGGATTCGAACCCCCGGTGCCTTGCGGCACACTTGATTTCGAGTCAAGCGCCTTCGACCAGCTCGGCCATCGCTCCGCTTGAGGCGCGAGTTTCTAGCGTATCACCGTGCAGATGACAAGCAGGAAACCACGTCAGCTGCATTCGTCACACACAGCCGTGCCGCGCTGTCGTTAACGCCGAGCCGCAAAAAACGCTTTCAAAAGCTGCGCTGAAGCCTCGGCTTCGACCCCAGGAGTCACCACCGCGCGGTGGTTGAGACGGCCATCCTGGACCAAGTTCAACAGCGAGCCAACCGCCCCTGCGCGCGGATCCGACGCACCAAAAACCAAGCGGTCCACCCGCGCATTGACCACCGCACCGGCACACATCGGGCAGGGTTCGAGAGTCACGTAGAGGGTACAGCCGCTCAAGCGCCAGCGCCCAAGCACCGCCGCCGCCTGACGGATTGCCAAGATCTCTGCGTGCGCCAATGGATCCCGATCCGACTCACGGCGATTGTGAGCCTCGGCCACCACAGTGTCGCCACACACAATCACCGCGCCGACCGGCACCTCACCCTCACTCGCAGCCACGGCCGCCTGGGTGAGCGCCCGCTGCATATAGGTTTGGTCATCCATCGGCGCCCTACCTAGCGCGCAATCCCCCTGATCCACCAGGACAAAATCTTGGTGATGGGCATTCGGCTCGATAGACTCTTAGGAGAGATGCGATGCTGGCTTGCCACCCTTGGAGTTTGCCTGTGCGCTTGCGCGGGCAGGCCCCAGACCAAGATGAATTGGCCCGCGTTCCCGCACATAGCCCCCGAAACGCCCAGCGTGGCAGTCGGGGGTGGGTTAGAAGAGCAGCCTGTGAGTCCGACCGTACGTCGACTTGTGCGCCATGATGCCGATGCCGATGTCCCACGCGCCATGATCCTGCAGTGGCCTCTATCAGCCACTGGGATCAACAGCCTGTATGGCAAGCGCGTGGATCCGCTCGATGCCACCACGCGCCATCATAATGGCGTCGACCTAGATGCCGCCTATGGCGCCGTGGTGAGCGCCAGTGCCCAGGGCGTGGTCGTCTGGGCAGGTTGGAACGCGGGTCACGGTCGCCAAGTCGTCATCGAGCATCCCGGTGGCTATCGCACCGCTTACTCGCACCTAGCTCAAATTCTGACCTATGTCGGCGATGAAGTCGCCGCCAGCGATCCTATCGGCCTGGTCGGCAACAGCGGCCGCAGCACGGGACCACACCTACACTTCGAGGTCAGCCGAGACGAGGTCTTGGTCGATCCGCTCGAAGTGCTGGGCACAACCATCGATCTGGAATAGCACTACTTGCCGCCACCTTTGGCCAACACCAAACGCTTGGCGTGGTTCGCCACCGCCGCTGAAACGTTCTTAGATTTGGCCACCATGCGCAGGTCGCTGGCGCGCAACAGCGTCAGCATATGCATCGCAGTCTGCGCAGGCGTCTTCGGATTGTTCACAAGCGCGACCTTAACGCCATAAGGGCGCATCATCTCTCGGGTATTGGCGATCACCCGAATAACTTCGTCGCAGACGCTGCGGCTTTGGGCTGCTGAGATCACTTCCTGTTCGGTAATGCGTGGGCTGCGAATCGCGGCCGCCGCGACCACGCGATTTGGATCCCGAACCAACAACGTTCGAGCCTCCCGATTACCGCGAATTGCCAAGGCAATACGTTGCGCCGGGTTGAGCGTTGCGATGAGCTTGAGCACCGGCAAACGCTCCTCCTTGCCTTCCACAACCTCGGGAGCAATCCCGGGGTTATCGGAAGCAGGGTCCGCGACGCCAGCCGTAGCCTCCGCGACAACCTCGGGCACCACGGCCAACGGCATCTCGGCAGGAGCGGTGTCATCCACAAACAAGCGCAGCACTTCCTCCGGCAGCTCCACCTGGGCCACCGCCTGTTGGATGTCGTGTGGTGACAACCGCACGATCGCATCGGCGCACTCGTGCATGTCGGTGTACAGCACCCCGGAGCGCACCAAGAAATCGAAAATACGATCCACGCTGGAGCGCAACATATTGCGATTGGTGACGATGGCGCGCACCAACGGCTCCGAACGCAGCAACCGCTCTTGGTTATTTGCGAGGATCTCGACGATCTCGGCGGGCGACCGTGGCGCGACCAGCACCAGCACGCTGTCTGGCGTTTGCCGATGCAACACCAGCTTCTCTAACAACGCAGGTCGCTCAAGCAACGTCAGCGCCAACACCTGCAACACTGCCTCGGGCAAACCACTGTCCAATGCCGGGCCCAGCACCTTGTCCGGCAGCTTCGCGAGCGTCTCTTGGGCCACAGCGCTCAAACTCGGATCTGAATCCAACGTCAACGCCACCACCACACCCACGAGTTCAGGCCCCGGCAATGGCGCCATGCCTTTGGCTGCCATCATCCGCATCGGCATCGGGGTCGCCGGATCGGTGGCTCGTTGGGCGTTCGGAGACAACGCCGCCCGGATTGCGTCCAAACTCATACGCCCATCCCTTGGTTGCGCTCGTGAATGATGCGCAGCCCTTCCAGGGTCAAAAACTCATCCACGGCTTCAATCGACGTGCTGCAACTCGCCACCATCGCCCCCAATCCGCCAGTCGCAAGCACCTTGGGAACAAAATCCAGTTCGCTCTTCATGCGCGCGACCATGCCATCGACCAGAGCGCCGTAGCCGAACAGGATCCCAGAGCGCATGCTGGCCACCGTGCTCTTGCCGATGCTGCTTTGCGGCATCACCAAATCGACCCTCGGCAGTTTGGCGGCATGTTCATACAGCGCTTCCGCCGAGGTCATAATGCCGGGCGAAATAGCGCCGCCCAGGTATTCGCCCTTCGGCGACACCACATCAAAGGTGGTGGCCGTACCAAAATCGACGATAATGAGACCCCAGGGTCCACCAGGCACCCCCTTCATCCGCTCGTAGGCGGCGACGCTGTTCACGACGCGATCCGCACCCACCTCCCGCGGATTGTCGTAAAGGATCGGCATCCCGGTGCGCACGCCCGGACCAATCACCAACGGCTCTAAACGCAAACGGCTCTTCAACATGGCGCGCAGCACATCGGTAAGCGGCG
Source organism: Myxococcota bacterium (assembly GCA_022703175.1). GTDB lineage: Bacteria > Myxococcota > XYA12-FULL-58-9 > XYA12-FULL-58-9 > XYA12-FULL-58-9 > JACRCV01. Next base: position 3,555 of record JAKLEG010000423.1, read on the forward strand.
GCACAACGCTGGCCAGCACCACGGCGCGAATCGCCTGCACGTCGATGCCTGCATCCATGAGCATCGCGGTGAGTAACACGCCGTATTCATCCTGGGTACGATGATGGTCGCTCGCCATCCTGAAGTGAGCGTGCCGACGCGTACCTTCATACAAACCAAAAACGATGTTGGTGTTGCCAACGTCAATTGCGAGAAGCATGACTCTCTCCTACCGTGGCTCCCCTGAGCCAGCAAGCAGATGCTGCCCGCAGACACTGCGCCACGATGGCCACAAAGGGTCGGGCTGACCGGCCCGCATCGACGGTCCTCCTGTATAATTTGCCCTTGCGCCGCGATCTGAGCATCAGTAAGGAGCGACCATGAAGCGCATCTGCCTCATCCTCCTGGGCCTGCTCCTGGCCTCCACTCCCAGCTGGGCACAGAGCGTCGGGGCGGCAGCGCGAGGCGCGTTCAAAGACGGTCGTGAGGCCCAAAGCGATGGGCGTGCGGAGGTGGCCCGCAAAGCCTTTGCGCGTGCTGCTGAACTCGCCCCCGAATGGGGGTTGGCATTTCTCGAATGGGGCATTCTCGAAGAAACTCTCGATCCCAAGGGCCCGCTAGCACTGGAGTGCCTACGCAAAGCTGCCACACTCGCACCAGGTAATCCCCGCGTGCACTTCCACCTTGGCGCGGCCTACGCTCATCGCGATCAACACGCCGACGCCATTCGTGAACTAAAGTCAGCGCTCGCGCTCCGCAACGACTTCCCTGACGCCAAACGCTTGCTCGGGCTCAGCCTCGCGGCCAGTGGTGCCCACCCAGAGGCGATCCAAACCCTCGAACAAGTGATCGACGCCGACCGCAGTAATGCCGCAGTCTGGAGTACGCTGGCCGATCTGTACGAACAGGAACAGCGCACCGCCGATGCTGAGCGTGCCTTGGTCGCCATCACCACCGCCCAACCGCAGGTGGCCTTCAGTTGGGTCCGCCTAGCGCAGTTCTACGAACGCACCGGCAGCCCGCAAAAGGCAAAGCAGGCGTTTGCAAAAGCCGAAGCCATGTCGCCGCGGCCTCCGAGAAAAATGAGAAAACTCAAATAAAGACAGCAGCACCGTAACTGCACTAACCAAGCAGCCAACGACAGGTCCACACCGCGGCAAGCATACCGGCAGCCTCAGAAATCAAGCAGGCCGGCACCGTATGGCGCGTGACCCGAATGCCCACAACACCGAAATAGAGCGCCAGAACGTAGAATGTGGTCTCGGTGCTCCCCTGCATCGTGCTGACAATCTGACCAATCAGCGAATCCACCCCGTAGGTGCGCATAATCTCTGCGGCAATGGCGTACGCACCATTACCCGAGAGCGGCCGGGTGAGCACCATTGGCAGCGTTTCGGCCGGCATGCCGATGAGGTTTGTGACCGGCGCCAAACCCTGGGCCAATAGGTCCAAGGCCCCAGAAGCACGCAACATCCCCACGGCGACCAACATCGCCACCAGGTACGGGATGATGCGCAGCGCCACCTGAAAGCCTTCTTTACCCCCTTCCACCACCGCGTCGTAGATCTTCACACCGCGCAGCACGCCGTAAAGCAGCACCAACACCATCAGAAGCACCAGCGGCCATTGCTCCACCGCTTGCCGCAAGGCACCGGCCATTCCCAACTCCGAGCCACCCTTTGCCCGCGTGCTCTGGTCCCACACCGCCGCTACCAGCGTCACGACGGTGGTCACCACCAACGCCCAACCCAACCAGCGCGTGCTACGACTGACCGGCGGCGGCGCCTGCGCGATCAACGCCTCGGCAGCTTGAGTATCGGGGGCTTCAACACCGGACGCGGCAACCTCGCCCACCGCAGTGGCGCCAGCGA
>JAKLEG010000424.1 GCA_022703175.1 Myxococcota bacterium
GCGATGTCTACTTCGAGGCCACCTAGAACACGGTGGCGACCTGTCCGCATTGGGCTCGGCGAACCTTCGCAAGCAGAGGGAGAGGGAGCCATGCGAATTGGCATTCCAAAGGAAACGCACCATCACGAACATCGCGTTGGACTGACCCCGTTTGGCGTGGGTCGCCTGTGCGGTGATCGTCATGAACTCTACATCGAGCACGACGCTGGCGTGGCCGGGCATTTCGCCGATGCCGACTACACGGCCCACGGCGGCCAAATCGTTTACAATCCCGAAGAGGCCTACCAGCGCGCCGATCTGGTCTGCACGGTGGGCAGGCTGACAGCCGAAGAGATCGAGTTGCTCCGCCCGGAGAGCACCGTGTGTGGTTTTTTGCACCTGGCGGTGATGCCCAAAGCCGAGATCGTGCAACTCCAGCAGAAGCGCGTCACGCTCATCGGTTATGAAATCGTGCAGAACCTGGAAGGCCGGCGCGCCATCCTCGTGGCACTCTCAGAAATCGCTGGTCAGATGGCGATCCACACCGCTGCTCGCCTCCTGGAACATGGGGCTGGCGGACGTGGCGTACTCTTAGGAAGTGTTCCGGGCGTCCCTGCTGCCACCGTGATGGTGCTTGGGGCCGGGACGGCGGGCCAAGCAGCAGCGCGCGCCGCGTTGGGCGTGGGCGCCCACGTGATTCTGCTCGACGCTGACGTCGAGCGTCTGCGGCAAGCTCACCAAGAGATGTGCGGTCGACCCGTGACGGCGATGGCCTCAGAACGCAATCTCGCCCGCTTCGCGCAAGTGGCCGACGTTGTGGTTGGCGCGGTGCTGAATCCTGGGGCCAAAAGTCCCGACCTCATCAGTGAGGCGATGGTCAAAAAGATGAAACCGGGCAGCGTGATTATGGATTTGTCCATCGACCAGGGTGGCTGTGTCGAGACCTCCCGTCCCACGACCCTTGGCGACCCCACCTACGTCGCCCATGGTGTCACACACTATTGCGTCCCCAACATGACCGCTGCACTACCTCGCACCGCCTCGCGCGCGCTGACGTTGGCCGCACTGCCGTTTGTTGAACGGCTGGCCAATGGTGTGGACGTTGCGCTTAAAGCACACCCGGGACTGGCCCGCGGCGTCTACATGTATCGAGGGCAAATTGCCCATCCACACGTCGCCCGCGTGGTGAGCGAAAAGCACGTGGAGCTAGCACAACTGTTGGCCTAGGCCCTATTTCGGGAGCGTTGGGAGATAAGCATGACTTGGCTGGACCAATATCAAAGTAAGTTGTGTACCGCCGCCCAGGCGGTGGACCCGATCAAGAGTGGCGACCATTTATACTGCGGTGGCAACGCGGCGACGCCACGCGAGTTGATGCGGGCGCTGGCGCTTCGTTACCAAGAGCTCCAAGACGTGCGGATCTCGCACGTCTTGTTGCTGGGCGACGACCCCCTGTCCAAGCCGGACATGGCCGGGCACTTCCGTCACAACTCGCTGTTTTTGGGCCCGGCCGACCGCGCGGCTATCAATGAAGGGCGTGGCGACTACACGCCGATCTTCCTTCACCAAATCCCGCGCCTATTTCACGACCGCCATATCCAACTAGACACTGCGATGATCATGGTATCGCCGCCCGATGATCACGGCTTTCTGAGCTTCGGTGTCGAAAATGTCACCGCGCGAGCTGCCTGCACCAACGCCAAACGAGTCATCGTCCAAGTAAACGCTAAGATGCCACGCATCCTGGGTGACTCCTTCATCCACACAAGCCGCGTGAATGCCATCGTGGAACACGACGAGGCCTTGCCCGAGCTCCAACCCAAACCGATCACTGAGGTGGAACGACAAATCGGCGCCCATCTGCGCGGGCTCATCCCCGATGGCGCCACGTTGCAAATGGGCATTGGAGGGATCCCTGACGCCGTTTGCACCATGTTGGAGGGACTCAAAGACCTGGGCATTCACACCGAAATGTTCTCCGATGGCGCGATGCGCGCGGTGGAACGCGGCATCGTCACGGGCCAGCGCAAGACATTGCACCCAGGCAAAGCGGTGGTCACCTTCGCGCTAGGCACACGCGCACTCTACGACTACATCGACAACAACCCATTGATCGAGGCGCACCCAGTCGATCACGTGAACGATCCGTACGTCATTGGCCAAAACGATAACATGATCGCCATCAATTCCGCGCTGGAGGTGGATATCACAGGCCAAGTCTGCGCCGACTCCATTGGCACGCGCATCTATTCGGGTTTTGGTGGCCAAGTGGACTTTATCCGCGGCGCAGCCCGCTCAAAAGGCGGCAAGCCGATCATCGCGCTGCCGGCCACTGCGAAGAATGGCTCTGAGACCCGCATCACGCCATTCTTGAAACCCGGTGCTGGCGTCGTCACCACCCGAGCCGATGTGCACTACATCGTCACCGAATACGGCGTCGCTCACCTGTTCGGCAAAAACCTAAAACAGCGCGTCGAGGCGTTGGTGCAGATTGCCGCTCCCAAGTTCCACGAAGAACTGCTGCGCGCGGCCAAAGAGCGGAAGATCCTAACCTAGCACCGCTCAGCCTTTGGGCTTGGACGCCCGATAGGCATCGAACACCCGCGCTGACGTCGCTTGGTAATCTACGCGCGGATCGAGCTGCTGTTTGTGACCCAAGGATTCAAAGTCGGCCAGAGCATACTCGTAAACTACTTGCTCTACCCACTCGCCGGTCACTGGGTGGCGCTCCTGCTGTCGCCAGAGGAGTCGAGCCCCTTGGCGCTCGCTGCGCCTCGGCATCACGCCTCGCTTCAACTCCACGCGCCATCGCAAACGCTTGGCCAAGCCATTGGTGAACAGGTATTGCGCCACGATGACGGTGGCATCCACATACACGCCCAGGCCTCGGTCCTGCGGCGACGGCACCACCAGATCAATCTCGCGGGTCGGGTCGTGGGCAAAATCCCAGCCAAAATCCAAAAAGAATCCAATGGGTTGCCGATCACTCAAACGACGCAGCAAGTGATAGCGCACGGGCTCGCGACGCATCACCTCGCCACGCCAAAGCTCAAGCAGACCGGCCGCAAACAACGCTTGGGTTGGTGCTGCCCTACACCCCAGCGGCTGATGCACCGCGGGCGCCGCCAAAGAGCGAAAAATCCACATCCGCTCAGTCGCCGTGGGCTCTGCGATTTCCAAAAGCTTACCGCGCACCGGCCGGAGTTCCTCGGCCATCTGTCACCTCAAAGGCTGTCGCCCAGGTTGGCACCGCCATCAGAGTCGCCGAAAACTGGCTGAGAGACAAAGCCGCCGTTAGCATCGCTCCATGACGTATGGCTGGATCTTGTGGCTGACATTTGCGACTGCTAGGCCGGTGGTGGCGATCGATCCCGGCCATGGGGGTGAACAATACGGTGCCTTGGGGGTCTGTGGCATCTATGAAAAGGACGTGGCCTTGGCGATCAGCCAGCGATTGAGCGCACTGCTGACAGCGACGGGCCAGGTGACACCGATCCTAACCCGTAGCACAGATGCGACGGTAAGCCTGGAAGATCGGAGTCGCCTCGCCAATGAAGGCCAGGCCGTGTTGTTCGTATCGATTCACGGAAACTCTGCCGAACAGCCCAGCTGGCATGGCGTCGAGATCTATTTTCTGTCACGCCAGGCTGCCGATCGTCGCACCGCCAAGCTGGCACATCGCGAAAATGACCAACGTCCGGCGCCAGACACCAAAGACGACGCACTGAATCAAATCCTGAACGGCTTGTTGCTGCAGGCGGCCCACAGCGAGTCGCAACGCTTCGGTAGCCGCGTCGTCGAGGCCATGGTGTCCGTGATGGGGACCAGCGGTCGCGGCTTGTTGCAGGCCCCTTTTATCGTGCTGAAGAACGCCAAGATGCCGGCGGTGTTGGTGGAGCTTGGGTTTCTGTCGAACGATGCCGATTGTGCCGCGCTCGCAGATAGTCGCGCCCAAGATACCATCGCCAAAGCGCTTGCGACCGCGATCTTGGCCCATCTAGGGACCGAGAGCAGCGCCGCAACGCGCCAATAGCTTTAGCTCCCCGCTTGACATCGCGTGAGCGCTCTAAGAGAAGAGCGCATGCCTCGTCGTGCCAATAACGAACTTCGTAAGCTCGCGATGACCCCGCACTTTCTCACCCACCCGGAGGGCTCCGTGCTCGTCGAGTGGGGAGACACCAAGGTGATTTGTACGGCGTCGATTGACGACCGCGTGCCACCCTGGATGTCGGGTAAAAACCGTGGTTGGGTCACCGCCGAGTACGACATGCTGCCGCGTGCCACCACCACCCGTTCTCAGCGTGACTCGCAAAGAGGTAAGCCGAACGGCCGCACCCAAGAGATTTCGCGCCTCATCGGCCGAGCCTTGCGTGCCGTGGTCGACACCAGCGGCTTTGGCGAACGCACCATCACCATCGACTGCGACGTCATCCAAGCGGATGGCGGTACCCGCACCGCCTCGATCACCGGTGGTTACGTCGCCTTAGCACTGGCCATTAACCACTTGGTCGCCGAGGAGCAGGCCCGCCCAACAACACTCAAAGACCACGTGGCTGCCGTTTCTCTTGGGCTGGTAGACGGCCAAACCTACCTCGACCTCGACTACGCCCTCGACTCGCGCGCGCAGGTCGATATGAACATCGTGATGACTGGCACAGGCCAACTGATCGAGGTTCAGGGCACGGCCGAAAAATCGCCGTTCTCCCGCGCTGAAATGAATACGCTGCTGGATTTGGCGTTCTCAGCGCTGCCCCAACTGGTCGCCCTCCAAAAGCTTGCCATCGCGGCCCCCCGCGGTGCCGTACCCACTGCCATCACGCTGTGAAAACGCTACGCATCGCCACCACGAATCACGGCAAACTTCGCGAGTTCAAGGAGATGCTTGAACCGCTAGGCTACACGGTACGCGGGCTCGATGACCTCGCCGACTTCGACGTGGTGGAGGATGGCGATAGCTTTGTTGCCAACGCCCTCAAGAAAGCTCAGGCTCTGCTTGCCCGCACCGGCGAAACAGCCATCGCCGATGACTCGGGTCTGGTGGTGGATGCGTTGGGCGGCCGACCTGGCGTCCATTCGGCGCGTTATGCTGGGGTGGAGGGTCCAAACAAAGACGCCGCCAATCGCGCCAAGTTGCTCGCGGCGCTCAAGGGCATACCCGATCCCCAGCGTCAGGCACGCTTCGTGTGCGCGCTGGCGTTGTGCGCCCCAGGGGAGCCACCCCAATTGTTTAACGGTACCCTCGAGGGTGTCATCGGTCATCAAGAACGGGGCGAGCACGGCTTCGGCTATGACGCGTTGTTCCTGGTGCCCTGTTATGGCCGCACCGCGGCGGAGATCTCCGCCCTTGAAAAACACGACGTGAGTCATCGCGGTCAAGCGGTACGGGCCCTGACACAATTCTTGGCCCAGCGCAGG
>JAKLEG010000425.1 GCA_022703175.1 Myxococcota bacterium
CAGTCGTCCCAGAAGCTCCACGCCATCAAGCACCAAGTGCGTTGTGCCATCACTCCACGCCTTCTTGAGCGCAATCTGATAGCGCCCATCAGGAAGCGAGTAATCCTCCCTGTTCACGATGCCGTCCATGTCGTCATCCAGGTAGGGCGCGGGGTCTGGCGGCACCAGCGTGAGGCCCACGTCACCGTAGAAGCGCCGCAGGTTCTCGCGAACGGTTGCGGCGTCCACCAACGCGCTGGGCCGGCGCAGTGCAGTGGCGAAGCTTTCGGGGAAGAGACCCGTCTCGGCGAAGGTCCACCAGGCATCGCGTAGCGCTGCCGGTAACGCGTCCTCAAGGCCGGGGGGTGCTCCCAAGCGCGCTGCAGCCACCATCCGCGTCGTGATGGCAAGCAGCAATGCGCCGGCGTCATTGTCGCGGCTCAGGTCCAAGTCACAGACGTTGTTGGTAGCATATGCCGTGACGTCGAACGCCAGCATCGCCTCCCGCACGGCTTGCAGGCGCGCGTGCTCGGTTTGGCTACCCTCCGCGACCAGCTTGCGCAGGCGCAGCGTCACCATGTGCGACAGAACATTAACATTGGGTTTGCCCTGCGCGAGGTCGCACACCGCGATCAGGCTCAGAGGCCCATCAGAGTTGCGATCGGTCAACTCGTCGTAGTAGCGCCCGTCGACCCGCACTTCTACGAGTGTGTCGGTGAAGCGCTCGTCGAGCACGAAGCCGCCTACGGCGTCGGTGGTGAGTTCCTGCGTGTCGCCAAGGTAGTTCGACAGATCTTTCAGCACCACGACCTGGACATTGCCGCCCAGCAAGAACGGCCCCTTTTGGGCGACGCCATACAGGTTCGCAGGCAACGGTGTGGAAAAGGGATTGCCACACGCGCATAGCATTGCAGCAACAAGCGACGCAGTTCGCACAACCCACGATTGCGGGCGGTAGGCCATGGCGATTCAGCTTGGCACATTGACGTTGGCATTGCCATGCGCGAAGCGGTGACACGATGGGCATGGCTCAGCCGCTTCAAGGGTCGGAGGGAAAGTGACGCATTTCGGCGAGCGCAGAAGGACCCCGCCACGGGATGGGCCGCAACCGGGCTTTGACAAAGTAGCTTCCAGAAGCTACTTTAGCAGGTATGCGAGCCGTTGGCCTGAAAGTGCTTAAGAACAAGCTCAGTGAGTATGTCCGCCTCGTGGCTTCGGGCGAGACGGTGTTGGTGACCGATCGTGAGCAGGTGGTGGCCGAGCTGGTGCCTCCCCAAGCGGGCCGATCGGGGGCTCCTGCCGACGCCTTGCTTGCTGACGCGATGCGACAAGGGCTGGTATCTGCACCTCTGCTGGTTTCCGTGGCGGCGCCTACGCGTAAACCCACAACATCCCTTGCAGATGTGTTGCGCGCGCTGGACACCGACCGAGGCGACCGGTGATCTATCTCGATACCTCTGTCGTGTTGGCGCAGCTCTTGGCCGAAGACCGCGTGCCGCCGGTTGAACTCTGGCGTGAGCCGCTCATTACCAGCCGCCTGTTGGAACACGAAGTCTGGACGCAGCTCAACAATCGCGACCTGACGCAATCGCACGCGCAAGTGGTGCAGGAGTTGCTCGGACGCTTAGCGTTTGTCGAGCTGTCGCCCTTGGTGCTGCGGCGCGCGGTGGGGCCGTTTCCAGTCCCCGTGCGCACGTTGGACGCGATGCATTTGGCGTCGTTGCTCTTTCTCGTGGAGCGGGGGCAGAAGGTGCAGCTTGCGAGCTACGACAAGCGAATGTTGGCCGCGGCGGCGAAGCTCCAGATCGAGTGTTTTGAGGTTTGAGGCGCTGCCAACGTTCTAGGCCACGCGTCGTGTTGGTCGCTTGCCATGGCGCCGAGCACGTGGGCGTTGCCGTTTGGCTTTGTCTGTCTCGGTTGTTTCTGCCGCAAGCCGATCAATAATGAGCGGCGCGCATCCCGGGAACTGAGCCACCAGCTCTAGGCTGCCGCCAATGGCCTCGACGTAGCGACGCAAGGTCGACAACAGCATGTCGCTGCGTCGCTCGATCCGCGAAACAGTGTCTTGCCCCACGCCGAGAGTGGCCGCGAGGTCCGCCTGCGTGCGCTCGACTGCTTGGCGAAGATCTTTGAGCGTCCGCAGCTCTTCGGTACGTTTCGCGATCTTGTTACGGCGCTTGGCCGGCAGGCTTGCGAGCACGTCATTGAGGTTTCTTGCCATGGTGGAACTCCTTCTTTGCCCTGGCTTCAGTCGTCCGCAACTCTGCTAGATGTCGGTCAAACCGCTTGTCGGCGGTTGTGATGAGATTCTTGTAGAAGCGCCTCTGGTTGGCACCGGCCTTGTCGCCCGCCACGAGCAAGATCGCCCTTCGAGTGGGGTCAAAGGCAAAAGCGACTCGCCACACTTCCCCCTGCCAGTTGAACCGCAGCTCCTTCATGTTGGCGTGCTTCGAGCCCTTGAGTGTGTCGACTGTCGGGCGGCCAAGACTCGGACCGAACTCCTGAAGCAACTTCGCATGGGCCAAGAGTTCGTCCTGCAATGACTCGTTAAACGCCCGCAGGTCGGAGATGAAGGCGTCATGTAGCAGCACCACCCACGGCATGTGTAGATTATGGATTTAGATGCATATGGATGCAAGTCCATGTTGTGGTTTGAGCAAATGCTAGAGCTGTCGCTATTGGCGGTTGAGTTCGGGCCTCAGCCACCTGGGCGCGTTGGCTGCAGTGACACCTCCCCCACACTCGCTACGCTCGCGGGTGGAGGCACTGCCTGAGGAACCGCGACCGTCGGACCAATAGGGACAGCCCCTGGGGCTGAGGCAGCATTGCTCATTCGACTGGTCCAGCGTTTTCCGGACACGGTGGAGAGGTTGGCGGTAGTGTGAGCGTCGAGTTGGCGCTAGGGCTGTCACGGAGTGGTTGTTGGGTCTGACTCTGTTTCGTCCGCCTGTTGCATGTTGAACGCGCTGTTCCATAGCAATTCGAGCCGCCATGCGAGGTTGGGTCTTGCGTCGTCCCACCCGAACCAATCCAAATGCATTCCGATGAGATCGTCGACTGCCGACGCAAGGTCGCGAAGGGGCACAGTCGTATCCCTCTCTATGGCTGACTTGCCGTCTTGCGTGGTCGCATACCGAGACCAGGTGACGTTCTTGCCCTCGAAGGCGGCGATCTGTAACACGAGTTCGTGGATCTGGGGCGGGCACTCCAACCTGAGCTTTGCGAGAAGGGGCGCGAGATCATCCGCGAGCATCCTGAGATCGTGACAGCTGGTGCAGTGCTTGCGTGCCATCTTCGTCACCGGAGGTCTCGTCGGTTTCGTGGTCCAATCGATGATGTCGCACACGCGCTCCAGCGTTCCTTTTAGCGCCAGCTCCACGGCATGGCGCAGCAGGAAGAACATTGGCCTTGCGACCAAATGCAGACCACCGTGGGTTTCAGCATGGCGGATCAGATCGTCGCTGGCTTGGAGATACTCGGCGAGGTAGCTCCTCGCGGGCTCTGCCCCAAGCACGACGACGCCCGCGCGATCGTCTGTGGCTCGGGCTTCAGCGCTCCTTGGCTCCTGGAACTCGATCTTGCCAACCTCGCGGTTTGGCACGGCGCGCTCCCTTCGCTCCCGCGTTCTTGATCTACGGCCCATAGCGGCTCGCCCATACACGCGTGTGCGAGTCCTGAATCTGCGCCCACACAGCGATCGCGTTTCCGTTCGCGTCGACGGCGAGGCTCTGGCTGCTAGTGATGTCGGCGCCGGACGGGCTAATGAGGGCACCCACGCTCCAGCCACTGGCCGCAACAAACCTGCGAACGAAGATGGCCTTCTCGGCGCCATTGTATCTTCTCAGGATCAAGAACATCGAACCGTCAGCGCTCGCGGAGAGTCGCGCTGGGCTGTCCTCGAAACCCGCGACATTCAAGTCGACCGGAGTCTGCCAGCCGGTGCCTGCCACATACCAGCTGGCCCTGATTTGTTGCACTGTGCCTTCGAGATGCAGCCACACAATCATGGCGTTGCCGCTGGAATCAATCGCCGCTGACGTCGCCCCAGAACCATTCTCGGCCACAAGGGATCCAGCTTGCCAACCCGCACCCGGTCGGTAGCGATAGGCGTGGAGGTCGTCCGAGCCGCTAATGATGTTCCTTTCTGGCGTTAGAACCAGCGCGCTTCCATCGGGGCCAGCTGCGACTATGGGCAGGGCTGATACCGCTTGTTTGCCCACCAGGACCTCTGTCCCCCAGCCGCCCGGCGTCGTGAACCTTCGTGCGCAAACTTTGTTCAAGCTGCGCCATGCGACGAAGACCTCGCCGGGCATTCCTTCGGCCGTGACGACAGCTTCCGGATAGTTGCATTCTGACAAGACAGAGATCACTACAGGCGCACTCCATCCCGTTGACGGTGAAAACCGCGCAGCGACAAGGTCGCTCGACGTGGCAGCCCAGACGACCACCGCGTTCCCGTCGCTGTGCACGACTACTGCTGGCCACCAGGTGGGGATGGTTGTGCCTTCAATTCTCTGCGGTGCTGACCAAGTCCCAGCAACCACGCCTCGGCTAACCCATATCGCTCCCGGTTTCTGCCAAACCGCAATAGCGTTGCCGGCGGCGTCGATTCCCACTCTCGGGTAGGCCGCATTCTCGTTGCCGCTATCAACCCGCCGCGCCGTCCCCCACCCGCTCCCGGGCGTGTAACGGTTCGCCCAGACCTGCGTCGCACCGGAGCTGGAGTCTTGCCACACAGCCACTGCCTGGCCGCTCGGGTTCATGGCCACCTCGGGGTACTGGCCATCGCCGGTGTCGGCGTCGATTGGCTCGGCTTGGCTCCAACCCTTGCACGCACCTGGACCCACACACTCGTAACCTGAGGCGCAGTCTGCGCTTTGGGTTTCATCGAACGAACAACTGAACGACGTCACGCCACCGGTGCAGGTGGTGCAGGCAGTGCCACCGCTCGCTGGGCAGAGCGCTTGGTTGGCCGCGCAGTCGAACGTTGTTCCAGAACCAATGCACGCACTGCAGGTGCCGCTGCAGTCGGCTGTCTCAGCCCGACAGTTGAATGACGTGCCGCTACCGTCACAAACTGCGCACGTGCCGGTGCACAACCCATCCACCGCGGCGCAGTTGAAACCGCCACCGGAGGCAACGCAGGCGTCGCAGTTGCCGGTGCAGGCAGTGTATAACGCTTGGCACGAGAATGCGGTGCCGCCGCCTGCACAGACGGCGCAGTTGCCCTGGCAAGCGCTCGTGCCCGCACAACTAAACCGCTCGCCGTCGCCAGCGCATTGGGCGCAATCGCCGGTGCATCTGCTGTTGACGGGGGCGCACACTCCGCCACCCTGGTCACAACGATCGCAGCTGCCATCGCACGCCGTCAGGCAGCAGACGCCATCGGCACAGTGACCGGATTCGCATGA
>JAKLEG010000426.1 GCA_022703175.1 Myxococcota bacterium
CGACATCATGGCAGGCGGTGCAATGCGAAAGCCCTTCCAGCTCGTTGTGGGCGCGACCGAGTGGGCCTGGTGAAAGTAGCTGCGCGCGCACCGGTGCGGCAACGGCGAGGATGGCAGCAACTGCGAGGAGGTATGAGGTACGGGCAATCACAGGATCCAACGGTAGCCTAGCAAGAGCGAGACGGCTACATGAATAATGATGGTGACGACCATCAGCAATGCCAGGGTCAGGTGTATGAGACGCCAGCCACGCATCAAGCGTTTGAGAGGGTGTTTGCGGGTTGCGGTGAGGTTTTCGTTGCGGCCTTGGGCGCGGCCATACAAGAAACGGCCAATGATGCCGGTAACAACCACGAGGCCAACGGCATAGTAGCTCACGGCGGCGATCAGGTTCTTGTTTTGGAACGCGGCGTGGAAGGCAATGATCGCAGGCGTCAGCAGACCCACCACGACGTGCACTGTGAGCCAGTGGCGGATGGGGCCAAGGCTACGAAACCACGCAAGCCGTTTGCGCGCGGCATAAAGAAAGTTGGTGAGCATCACAGCTGTCGCGGCGATGCCGATGCCATGGCCCCACATGCCCGAGGAACGTAGCATTGCGTGCAACGGCGACAGCTCCCGAGCGTCGGCGTCCAACGGGTAATAGGCGCGACCGCGATAGGTGAGGTAGGCAATCATGCCGCCGCCGATCAACAACAATGCCGCAGTCATGAAGTCGGCCATACCGCGGCTCACCGTGTGTAGGTGGGTGCCGGTCGCGGTTTTGGTCGGAGCAGAACCAAACCAGCGGTCGATGCGAATCTGCAGTCGCTCTAAAAGTGCCGTCGGGGGTTCGCCACCCAACAAGGCCAAGACATAGTCGGCGGGCACGTCAATAGGTTGGCGCTCCCGCTGCACCCACAGTCTTCCAGGCTCTATGCGCTGGACCTGGGCCTTCAACAAGATCCTGATTCTTCCGAGTTTTTCTTGCTCTGCCAGCGCGAGGCGGTTTTTTTCCTTGGCTCGGAAGAAGGATTCGCCTCGGTAGACCAAGGTCACTGTGGCGGGTTTTGCCTGAGCCAACGCCACGGCTGCTTCAATGGCGCTGTCACCGCCGCCTACCACGGCCACGTGCGCGTTATCGTATTGCTCGGGATCCGTGAGGGCGTACACGACGTGTGGTGCTTCCTCACCTTCGCATTCCATGTGTCTAGGAGTGCCCCGCCGGCCGATCGCGAGCACGACCTTGCGAGCTTTGAGGTCACCAGCACTGGTCTTGAGGGTGAACGCGCCATCTTGTCCCTCAATTTGCTCCAGTTTGGTGCCAACTCGGATCTGTAGACCGGTCTCGGAAATCACCTCCGACCAGAGCGACAACAATTCCTCCTTGGACATCTCAGCGCGGTGAATCGTGCCAAAGAGCGGGACTTCCACCGGTTCGGTGAGCACCACCTTGTGGCGCGGGTAGTGCGCGACGGTGCCGCCGACGCTGTTTTGCTCCAGCACTGCATATGTGATGCCGGCTTCCACGCATGCAAGTCCCGCCCCTAGACCCGCTGGGCCTGAGCCCACGACGACAACGTCCAAAAAGCCAGCATCGTGGGGCGTTCGACTGAGCTTGGTGATGGCATCCTTAGCGGCGGCGACGCCCTGGCGGATGGCATTGCGAACCAGACCCATACCGCCAAGCTCACCAGCGATGTAGACGCCAGGACGGTTGGTCTCGAAAGTCGCGGTAAGTACCGGAATATCCACGCCGCGCTCGGCTGTGCCAAACACCAGATGGATCGCCTGAACCGGACATTCCGCGGCGCACTGGCCATGGCCCACGCAGGCTGCGCCGTGGACCAGACGACCTGCGCCCTCGACCAGCCCCAAAACGTCACCCTCAGGGCAGGCGGCCACGCAGGCGGCGCTTGAGATGCATCGATCGACATCAATAACCGGGTGGAGCGATGCGGGCAGGTGCATGCCTGCTGCCTGCAAACGTTTCATGCGTCGTCGTTCTCGACGTTCTCGCAGGAACTCGCGGACTGCGAGCGCAACGGCCGAGAGCACGACGAAGGCCACGACTGCGGCAACACCGACGCTAAGCTCAATAAATTGGGTCATCGTGGCGTGTTCCTTGCGGCGAGGCTAATAACTGGGATCGGCGAGATACTCGCTCGGTGTGCGCTCTGGAATATCGACTGGTGGGCCGCCATACAACGTCGCGTAGACGGCCCAATGACTGATGACGCGGCGGACGTAATTGCGCGTCTCCCGATAGGGGATCTCTTCGACAAACTCATCGGTACGACCATCGGGGTGGGCTTCCATCCAACGTGAAACAGCCACCGGTCCTGCGTTGTAGCTCGCAATCGCGAGCACCGGATGGCCGCCGAATTTCTTAACCAGTTGGGCGATGTACCACGTGCCAAAACGCACGTTGGTGGCCGGTTCAAACAGAACCTCTGCGGCGAAACCTGTGATGCCGAGGGCTTGGGCCACCTTGGCTCCAGTTGCGGGCAGTATTTGCATGAGGCCGCGCGCATTGACCGGTGAACGTATCCACGGACGGTAGGCGCTCTCCTGACGCATCAACGCCCACACCAGCCAGGGAGATGTTCCGAACTCGGAGGCGGCATCGTAGACCCAGCGTTCAAAGGCCGTCGGATAGGCAAGCTCAAAGAGATCATTGGTGTCAGGTTCGGGTGGGGTTGTGAGCAACGGCGCAAAAGCGATGGCCGCAAGCCGATAGGCTCGATCGGGGATGCGTAGGTTCGCATACAGCTGGGCCCGATCTCGGGTCGCCAGAGCACCCGGAAGGCCAACTGGGATTGGGGTGGCTTGGATCTGGTCGGCAGCAACCTGCCGGAGCCCAAGTTGCACCAGGCGCCGTAGACGACGGCCTTCTGGGCTCGCCGCCTCCGGGAGCGTGCTGCCCAGAGGTAAGCTCGTCAGTGGGCTTTCGGGCGTTGCCGAGGCTTCTGCGACGGGCGTCTCCGGCACAGGGGCGTCGGTATCTTCGTCATCGCGGCTCTCTCCCTCACGTTGCGGTGTGGTCAACTGTGCGATCATCCGGCGGGGCGCAAGTGCCACAGCCTCACCGCCCAGCTCGCGAATATTCGTGCGCGCCATGACGGCGTAGTACGACAGCGGCTCCCGCGCAATAACGGCGCCAAACGCCTCAAGGGCCTCGAATCGTCGGCCCAACAACGCGGCCATTCGGCCTTCCCAGTACTGTGCACGTTGGATGAGTTCGGAGCCGGCGAAGTGTGTCCGCAGGGCCACGAGGAGCGTGTACGCGGTGTCGAGCTCGCCCATCCGATAGCGCGTCCAGGCAAGGTACCACTGGACCTCATCGCTGCGCCGGTCGCGGGGGTATCGGCTTTGATAGCGTTCGAACCCGGTGATCGCTTGCTCAAACCGCCGACCTCCCAACGAGAGCCAAGCCGACTTGAACAGCGCCTCGCGGGCTTCTCGGCGCCCGCTTGGGTCGGCCGCGAGAGTCTCATAGTAGGCCAAGGCCTCTCCTAAGTTATCATTCGCTGCCGACGCTCGTGCCAACCACGAAAGGTAGGTCAGGCGATTGCGGGTGATGCCTGTCTGATTCAACGCTTTCAGCAGTTGCACCGCATGAGCATAGTCGCGCCGATAGTAAGCCAGTTGTGCTTCTCGGAAACGGATCGCTTCAAAGTGTTCTGCCGTCTGCGCACGCGTCGTCAGTTCAGCAAGTGCGCGTTGCGCCTGTTCGAGATCGCGACCGGCAAGAAACCGGTCGAAACGGGTGGCACGGTCTTCGAAACGCAACGGAGCAACTCTGCCTTGAGCGACAAGCTCTTCAAGGCGTTGGTACGCAGAGTCGCCAATGGCGTCGTTGGCACGTTTCACTGCGAGGTCGGTAAAACCGCGCCCTGCACTTTCGAACTCGCGGCGAGCCGCGTCGATGGCAGCGATGTTAAATCGGGCCTGCCAGGCGAACTCGTCATGGGGAGTCTTGCGGGAGGCTGTCTGATAGCCGGCTCGCGCTGCGGTTACTTCGCCCAGGGCATAGTGCGCATCTGCAATGCCATACCAAGCCTCCGTGCTGTGCGGGGAGTTGGGGAATTTTCGAACCAGGTAACTCCAGACATTTTGCGCCTCGCGCCACGCAAATTGTTGGCGATAGGCGCGTGCCCGCAGGGCTACGATCTCATCGGCTACCTCGGGCAAAAATGCCTCAAGGCCGTTTAGGTACACCAAGGATTCCGAGGCACGGCCGGTGAGCAGCGTGGACTGGGCTGCGACAAAACGGGCTTCCGCCCAGCCTTCATCTCCGGGGCGTTCTAGGGCGTCTTGTAGCATCGCCAGTGCACGTTCGGCATCGCCATCGGCCAGCGTTTGCGCTGCGGGAAAGGTCTCTGGCCAACGCAGGTCAGCCGCATTTGTGGGCGCGCTTACCAGGGCCCAGCTATAGAGAAGGCAGGCGATTGCCATAACGCGCGTATCCTAGTCGGCTCTGCGTACCATACGCAAAAGTCCGGCGGATCTGCGGAACTCGTGGTATGTCGGCGCAGCATGGGCGCTCCGGTTTTGTGGCTGTTTGTGGCCCTCACGCTGGGCATTGCGTCGGCCGATCTGTTGGCCTGGCCATCGTCTGTGTGGGGCGGCCTGCTACTCCTGGCGCTCGTGGGATTACCGTTTAGCCTACGTCGTCGATACGGCGTTGTGTTGCTGGCGTGCGCAACGATGGCCTTGTTGGGGGCCTGGGTGTCACAATCCGCGCCGTCGCAGGTGTTTGTGGCCCCGCCGTGCGATGGACCGCACCTGGTGGTGGGACGCGTGGTGGCCGCTGTCGGTCGCGAGCCCCAGCGTGGCAAGCTGCAGCAGACGACCGACGTGGAAATTGAACGGCTGCGTTGTGGCAGTGAATGGCGGCAGTATCACAGCAGATTCCACGTATCACTGAGCGACGGACCGGAGGTGGGGCGCGGTGACGAGCTGATGTTTCGCGCAGAGCTCCGCCCTTTTGGCTCGGCGCGTAACCCGGTGGACCCCGATCCCGAGGTTTTAAGACGTAGGCTGGGGCGGGCAGGGTTAGCAAGGGTGCGGTCGCCACACGTGCTTGCGGCGCAAGGTGTTGGGCCGCTCGCGTGGCTGGATCGAGAACGAAATCACGCGGCTGAGCGGTTCGAACGCGTGCTGTCACCATCCAGCGCTGCCTTGGCCAAGGCTTTAGCGTTGGGAGATCAAAGCGCGATCTCTGACGCTCAACGCGATGCCTGGGCGCGCGCCGGCACCGCGCACTTGTTGTCGGTGAGCGGCCTACACGTCGCGTTGATCGCGATGTTGGTGTTCTGGTTGTTGCGCTGGCTGTTGGCGTGGTTGCCAGGGGCCGCTGAACGCTTCTCCGTGCGGCGCGTGGCTGCCTTGGCGGCAATCCCA
>JAKLEG010000427.1 GCA_022703175.1 Myxococcota bacterium
ATGGCGCGCAGGCGCTCATCGACCACCTAAGCAACTCCCCCGATGCTGTTTACGATGCCGTGCTGGATGGCAATGGCAAGCTATGGGTCAAAACCAAAACCGGTGAACCGCCGTCGTTGGCGATTCGTGCCACAGACAAAACCGTGACCAGCATGCGCGATGGGGTGTTGGATGTCGTGGCGCCGGTGGTGGCGCGCGGCGGCACCAATGGCACACTGCTCGTGGGTTTTTCGTTGAAGGATTTGCAGGTCGAAGTGGCCCGCAACCGCAACACCGTGGCGTTGGTGAGTGTGTTGTTGTTCCTCATCACGTTAGGGGCCACTGTATTTGTGGCCACCTTTCTAGTTCGCCCCATCCGCGAGCTCACTCGCATCACCGGCAACATCGTTTCGGCAGGTGATCTGACCCAACGCATCGAATTGCATTCTGCCGACGAGGTTGGACAATTGGCCGAAAGTTTCCGCCAAATGGTGCAGAAGCTGCGTAGCATCCCGCTCAGCATGCGCGATCTCGTCGATTCGGTGGTCACCGTCGTCGACCAAGTATCCCAGACGGCCAAGGCTGTCGGTCAAGGCGCGCAAACCGTGGATGCGCGTAGCCGCGAATCAAGTGAGTTGATGGAGGCGATGCTCAACGCCTTGCGTGACATCGCCGATAATGTTGAGGTCCTGCACACGAGCGCCGAGGCCAGTGCATCGTCCAACCTCGAAGTGGGCTCGTTGAACGACGAGGTTGCCGCGCATATCGCCAGCATGGCCAAGACGGTGGACGGTACCGGGGCGGCGATTGCGCAGATGAGCGCCTGGATTCGCCAGGTGTCCACCAACCTCGACAAGTTGAACGGTTCGATCGAAGAGACCTCGCTGACGATGAACGAGATGGATGTTTCGATTCGCCAGGTGGAGGCCAATGCCAAGAAGGCGGTGTCGTTGTCCTCGGTTGCAGCCGAGAACGCTGCGGCAGGCGTGCAGTCGGTGCAGAAGACACTTCAAGGCATCGACCGCATTCGCGCGACCTCCGAGATGGCATCGACGACGATCCGCACGCTCGGCGAGCGGATTTCGCACATTGGCAAGATCTTGGGCGTCATCAACGACATCGCCGATCAAACCAATCTGCTGGCCCTCAATGCGGCTATTATTGCAGCCCAAGCGGGTGAGAAGGGCCGGGCTTTTGCTGTCGTGGCCGACGAGATCAAAGAGCTGGCCAGTCGCGTCGGCGCCTCGACACAAGAGATCGTCACCTTGATTCGCACCATCCAGGCGGAATCCGAGAAGGCGGTTGTTGCTGTGGATCGCGGCATGGACAGCGTCAATGAAGGCGTGGCGTTGGGGCATGCTACATCCGAAGCACTCCAACGGATTACGCAGTCAGTGCACGAAGCGACGGCGATGATTCAGGCCATCGCCAACGCCACGGTCGAGCAGGCACGCTCCTCCAGTCAGGTCACCACGTCGTTGCATCGCATTGCTGACTCTAGCCAAGAGATCAACGCCGTGTCGCAGTCGCAAGCGAAGAGCTCTGAGCAGATCACGCGCAGTGCCGAGGAGCTGCAGGGCGCTACGAAGATCGTCCAGGATACGACCGCGGCGCAGCGCAAACGCTCGCAACAGATCGCGCAGTCGATCGAAAGCATCAACGAGATGGTGCGCAACCTCAATACCGTCCAGAAGGAACAAGCGAACGGCGCCGAGCAGGTATTGCGGGCATTCCGTTCGGTTCAGGAAGTGGTGTCAGGCCAGACGGCCTCGGTCACCCAACTCGATCGTGCCTTGGGTGTCCTGAGGGGGAGCGCCGAGGGTTTGAAGAGCGCGGTACGTCAGTTCAAAGTCTAGGACGTTGTTCGCGTTAGATGCCAGACACGGAGGGTGTGACGTGCTGGAGTTGCACAGCATGGGGCGGGTCGGGAGCAGAGGTTTGGCGCAGGGCGGTTGCAAGGACCGCTGGTGTGTAGTGCTGTTGGTGATGGGGTGGTTGGCGGTGTCGGTGTTCCCGCGGGCGGCGCTGGCGAGTGCAGAGGATGTGCGGGCCGTCGTGTTGTTGCGCGCGCTCGCGTACGATGACGGTCTCAAGACGCGCGCGGTCGATAAAATTGTCATTGCGGTTGTGGTTCCAAATTTGTCAGCAGCAGCGGACAACCCGATCCACGCGGGCATGAAGGGCATCAGCAACCTGACGATTCAGGGGATGCCACTTTCCATCGTAGATTTGCATTACACGGATTCAACCGCGCTCAAGCGCGCCATCGTCACCAAGGACGTCGACGTGCTTTATCTCGGCAAAGGCCTCGATGGCGTGGTTGCGGAGATCGTGCGAGTCGGCCGCGAGCTGCGCGTGCCGTCGATGGCCATTCAAGCCAGCTACCTCACCGAAGGTGTAGCGGTGGCTGCGGTGCAGACTGACCAAGGCGACAAACCCAAGTTGGTGGTGAACCTCGCGTCGGCCAAAGCGCAAGGGATGCTGCTGCGGCCGGAGCTTTTGCGTATCGCGCAAGTCATTGAGTAGGGGGGGGCGGCATTTCGTTCGCGAAGGTGCTGCCAGAACAAGCGGCCGTGAGGCATGCGGGGCCGCCAGTTGTGGGAGGACGTTGTGGGATTTGTAGTGATTGCTTGGCTGTTGCTTCCTGGTGTGCTCGCGGACGCCGCGGCGGTGGTTGAGGCGATGCCTGCTCAGGTTGCGCCTGGTGAACTCCCTGTGGTCGAAACGCCAACCGCAACACCCGGCGATGGGGTCGATGTCGTGTTGGATCTCGTACCTGCCGGCGATGCCAGCGTCGAAGAACTATTGAAAGGGACCACGGCCATCGAGCAGTTGTCGCTCGAAAGTTTTCTGGCAACCGAGACGCAGGTGGCCTCCAAGAAAACTCAGAAGGTGCGCGAGGCGCCCGGTGTCATCACCGTGTTTACCCGCGAGGAGATTGCTGCGATTGGTGCGCGTGACCTATTGGATGTTTTGGCGTTGGTGCCGGGCTTCGTGCCGGCGCAGGACTCACAGGGGAGCATCAGTGTCGGTTTCCGCGGTCTGTGGTCCAACGATGGCAGGCACTTGGTGTTGGTGGACGGCCAGGAGATGAACGAGCCTTTCTACACCAACGTACGTATGAACTATCGCCTACCCATGGAGCAGATTGAGCGCATCGAAATTGTCCGCGGGCCTGGGTCCGCCGTGTATGGTGGCTACGCGGAGTTGGCGGTGATCAACATC
This sequence comes from Myxococcota bacterium, assembly GCA_022703175.1. Taxonomy (GTDB): domain Bacteria; phylum Myxococcota; class XYA12-FULL-58-9; order XYA12-FULL-58-9; family XYA12-FULL-58-9; genus JACRCV01. The sequence goes on from JAKLEG010000427.1 coordinate 3,205, forward strand.
ATCACCCGCAGCGCCGCCAACCAGACCGGGATTGTCGCCGTCAGTACGGTGGGCGTGTTTGACCGCGTGGACAGCCGCAGGATCGGGGTCAGTCTCGCCTATGCTAATAAATTCAAGGAATTAGGTGGCCTCGAAACCAGCGTCGCGCTGTTTTCGGGCAAGGCTCACCAGAGTCTAGGGGTCTATCAAGACCAATATGGCGTGCGCTACCGCATGATCCGCGAGAACAGCCAACAGGAGCCGCTATTTGCTAACCTCGGGCTTGCCTACCAAGGTTTGTCGCTCCGGTTTATCTACGATGGTTACCAGACCTATCTGCGCGACATGTTGGACAGCAGCACTGCGAAACCCTATCGCTTGCAAGATCTCGGGCGCTATTTCGAGGCGCGCTATGAAGCGAAGGTCGCAAGTGGCCTCACCATCACGCCGCGCATCACGATCAAGCGTCAACAGCCCTGGCGTGTCACCGATCCGTCGTTGGGCGATTACTACATGAAGACTGCCGACCGTTACCTGGGCAACGTCACCGTCTCCTACGACGCGTTGACCCATGCCGGTATCCTGAAGGATCTGAATCTGCTCGGTGGTGTCGAGATCTATGACGAGAACGCCAAGCTGGACGCGCCTGCGGCCTGTGACGATACGTTCCAATGTCCGTTCTTGGATTTTCACGATCCCCCAAACACCGATGGCAAACAACGTATCCATTACCGCAATCAGGCGGTGTTTCTGCAAGGGTTGGCGATTACCGATTACGGCAGCCTCACGCTCGGAGGGCGCGCCGAGAATCACTCCATCGCTGGAACCTCGGTGGTGCCGCGCGCGGCGTACACCTTGGTGGCGGGCCCAGTGCACGCGAAGCTTATGGCCAGCCAGGCGTTTCGAGCACCAGGTATTGAGAACATAAACATCGTGCCCACCCAAGCGGACGGCACGCCCTACGAAACCAAGCCCGAGAAAACCACGGTGTTTGAGGTGGAAGCAGGCTATCAGATTGCCGACATCGCCTGGGTCACGGCCAATGCCTTTGACATCACCATTCACGACCCGATCTCGTACTACTTCGACCCGGTGACAGGCAGCGAAGGCTACAAGAACTTCGACAAGACGGGCTCGCGCGGCATCGAGCTCGAAGCTCGGGTGCGGGAGAAACATGGCTTCTTGACGTTGGGATATTCGTTTTACACCGCCGCCGGCAAGAACACTGTGCCACAGTATGCGGTACCCACGTCGATGCCCTCCGAGTTCAATGAAGGCGACTTGGATAACAAAACGTTGTACCGACAGAACGTGCTGTTGGGGTGGCCACAGCACAAGATCACAGCCTACGGTGGTGTTGAGCTGTTCCGCGATCTGTGGGTGTCGGGTTCGCTGTTGTTTCTGTCGAAACGTTACGGCTATGCCTCGGCCACGCTCGCCGCCGACCAGGCCATCGATCACTACAATCTAACCGCGCAGGATCCCGCGCTCTTGCTGTCGGCCTTTGTCACCTATCGGAACCTCGGCATGAAGGGGATGAACGTTGCGGCGGGGGTACACAACCTCACCGACGAGCGGTGGCGTTATGTCGAAGGTTACGATGGTGGGCATGCGCCAAGCCCTGCGCCATCTCGGGAATACCTGTTGCGGCTCAGCTTCGATGAAGGTGCGTTTACAACGGAGCCCCAATAGCGCACGTGTTGTGGCATGCAGGTTTGCCGATTGCCTCTTCACAAGAGGCCAATCGCACAAGGGGGGGGAAATGGTAGTAAGAGCGATCGTTAGGCTTGCGCTGGTTATAGGGGCGTGGCCAACAACCCTCGGTGCACAGGAGACGTCAACCGGCGCAGCGACGCCACCAGACGTGGCACCGACCCCGGCGTCAGTTGAAGCTCCGGTCTCTGCGGAGATTGAGGCGACCACGACTCTTGCGGCAGCGAGCCCCTTTGCCGGCAAGAGTTCTATCGAAGAGCTGTCATTGGACGACTTTTTGGCGATCGAGACGGAGGTGGCCTCCAAGAAGTCACAGACCGCGCGCGAAGCTCCCGGCGTCGTGACGGTGTTTACCCGTCAGGAGATGGCAGCCCTTGGGGCGCGTGACTTGCTGGATGTGTTGGCATTCGTGCCCGGTTTTGTTCCGGCTCAAGACGCTCAGGGCGCGGTCAGTGTGGGGTTTCGGGGGTTATGGT
>JAKLEG010000428.1 GCA_022703175.1 Myxococcota bacterium
ACGAAACTGGCCAACCTATACCTCTCACGCACGCGGAAGGGACATCCGAGCACGACGATCGATGCGGTGATCCAGGGGTTGCTGAACTGACAAAAACAGGGTCAGACACAAAAAACTTTACACGACCAAGCCCGTTGCCCTGCCTGCAGGGTTGACCACCGGACTGGGGCCTGTGGCTCCCTTCGGAACCGGGATCGCAGTTCCCTTCGGCGTAACAACGAAACTGGGTGAGGATGCACTGGGACTCGATCCCGAACGGGCGCCAATCCTCGCCGTGTTCATCTCGGCGCCTGGAGTCGGCAACCCACTCGCCGCATCCAGAAGGGTCATCCCCAATCCGGCAATGCTCTGCGGATTCGGGTTTGTAACCGCGTCATAGGCAGCTATCGGGATCTGCGCGACATCAGCGGCGGTTTCGATGGCCACCTCGCCGGCCAACACGCCACCAAGCACCTCAGGCGCTGCCATGCAAACCCCAACGGCAGCAGCGCCAGCGGCCACATAGCCACCCGCAGCGAGGTCGGTGGCGTTGTAGGCCTCTACCTGCTGCGGAGTCAGCTGCGAACGAGCTGCCATCTCGCCCAACGCCCCATGCGGCAGCAATCCATCGGGATCCGTGTTCACCACCGGGTTGTTGGAACCGTAGCTGTAGAGATTCAGCTCACCCGGCCGTTCAACCGCCGCCTTGGGCGAGCTAAGGAAGAGCGGATCCGGAGAGACCCATCTAATGGACCCCGATGCGAGTTTGTTTTCGACTGACCGAATTCCTGAATGCGATTCCTGGGTTACACCGCGCTGAATCCCGACGCGATGCGGGTCGGCCGAGTCGATACCCCTGATGCGGTTTTGTGGGTCCCCGGCCGAAAGCGCCGACGCCGTGCTGATGGGCACGAGCACAAAGGCCAACAACAGGGCGGCGTTCAGGAGGCGCATCGCGGGCATTCTAGAAAGCAGGTGAGTGCGTGTCACGCGGCGATTCAGGCGTCGTCGGCTTCCTCGGCAGCTTCAGCGGCTAAAGCGTCCGCGAGCTCGGCCTGTGGGGCGGCCGGGGAGAGGACACCGCGGGCGGGGGGCGGATCGGTCATGGGCGCGTTGATGCGTGAGCATTCGGGAACGGCAGGTTACGGCGCTGCGGATCGGACGCCATGCGAGCCAGCCAGAGATAGAAATCATCGGACTCCTCATCCAAAGCGTCGTAGGTCGGGTCCAAACGGTTGAGTAGCTTCAGGCGAACCGCTTTGTATGAATGGTCCATCAAGACCGTGTCACCCCACTTGGCGGTGAAGCGATACTTCGTACCCGCATCGTTCGTGATGCATTGGATCTGGAGACTCTCTGAGGCAAAGGAATACCGATGACCCCCGAGATGAAGGAATCTGCCGTCCGGACAACTGTAGGCCGCTATCAGGCGGAAATGTCGAGTGACAGCAAATCCACAACACAGTCTATCCAAAGCATTGCGGCTTGAGAGAGCGAAGCGATTCCGCCAGTGTCCGGAAGCGGGTTGTAGCTCGACAAACCGGAACGCGTTTCCCCAATAGTGAAGAACAACCCGGGGCTCGGAGTTCATCTACTGCCCTAGCACTTTGTTGAGTGTCTCGTTTGTGCGTGTCGCGGCCTCAGCTACGTTTTCCCAGGACTCATGCTTCTCCAGCATCCGTTCAGCGTTTGGGCCAATCTTGTTCCCATAGAAAAGTAGATTGCGCGCTTCGGCTAGCTTTCGCTCCAGCCAACCCCCGGCCCCACGTACTTCAACCTTGGCCAGGTTTCTCAACTCCACCGCTTTGCGTCCAATTGCCTCGGCTGTGGCACCGCCAGCTTTCATCTCTGCAAGTACAGATTTGATCTCCCCGACCTTCACCAAGTAGGCAGCTCTCGACGCCGCAGCCCTTTCCACGGCCGCAGTACCCACGCGAGCCACAGCCTTCACGCCCGACCCTGCCATGATCAAGTCATCGGCTTGCACGGGTGAAGGAGTAACTGGCCTGTCATACGCCGCGAGCGACTGATCCCGAGTCTCGAACTGCTGCGCCGCAGGGTCGGGGCTCGGCGGGCCTTCGATGTTGCGCTGACGGATGTCGTAGAAGAGCCCGGTGGGGTCCGTCCTGGACACCGGATTGTTCGCTACATACCCGTAAAGATTAGCTTCCTGGGGTCGCTCAACCGCCGTCTTAGGCGAGGCAAGGAAGAGCGGATCGGGAGAGACCCATCTAGTGGACCTCGATGCGACTTTGCTTTCGAGTGACCGAATTCCTGAATGCGATTCCTGGGTTACACCGCGTTGAACCCTGACGCGATGCGGGTCGGCCGAGTCGATACCCCTGATGCAGTTTTGTGGGTCACCGGTCGAAAGCGCCGACGCCGTGCTGATGGGCACGAGCATAAAGGCCAAGAGCATGGCGGCGTTCAGGAGGCGCATTGCGGGCATTCTAGAAAGCAGGTGAGCGCGTGTCACGCGGCGATTCAGGCGTCGTCAGCTTCCTCGGCAGCTTCAGCGGCTAAAGCGTCCGCGAGCTCGGCCTGTGGAGTGTCCGCGGTTTCGGTGGCCGCGTCCTTTGCGGGCCGGCGCTCAGCGGGGTGCGTGGCCGTGTGTACGTCTTTGAGCTGGCGAATCGACACCTGCGTGTAGACCTGCGTCGTCGAGAGCTGCGAGTGACCCAGGAACGCCTGGATGAAGCGAATGTCGGCGCCGTTTTCGAGCATGAGCGTCGCGATGCTGTGGCGAAACAGGTGGCACGAGCCAACCTTGCCCAAGCCCGCGCGTTCCACGTACCAGCGCACCAGGTGCGTGAGGTAACCGGGGTTGAAGCCCTGGCCCAAGTGATTCAGGAACAACGCGCCGTGGTCTGGCTCCACGACCCAATGCGGGCGCACCTCATTCAAGTACTTCAGCACCCAGTCGAGCGCGCGCCGACCTATCGGGGTGACGCGGTCCTTTTGGCCTTTGCCTTGCCGGATCATCACGGTCTCGCGCGTGAGGTCCAGATCAAACACCTGCAGGTGTGCAAGCTCCGTGCGGCGGATGCCCGTGGAATAGAGCGTCTCCATCATCGCCCGGTCGCGCACCCCGGTGGGCTCGCTCACATCGCACGCGTTGAGCACTCGCTCGATCTCCGCGGCATTGAGCACATGCTTTGGCAGCCGTTTCGGTACGCGCGGCAACTCCAGCTCTGACGCGGGATTGGCGAGTACCAAGTTGGCCTTGCTGAGCCATCGGTAGAGCGCGCGCACGGCATCGATGCGCATGCGCTGGCTGCGCACCGACAGCGGTTGGCCGTTCTCTTTGCGGTAGTGGAACAAATGGCGTTGGTAGCGCTCCAACATCGGGCGCGTGATCTCATTGGCGCGCATCACGCCGCGTTCAGCGCACCAGCGCAAAAATATGCGTAGATCTCCCTCGCGCCCATCGATGGTTTCGCCGCTGTAGTTGCGCTCCCGCATCCACGCGAGGTGCGCCCGCACCAAGGTCGTCATGCCATGCGGGTCATTCAACATGCCGACCCGCGGCAACCCAAGCTTGTCCCCGAGGCGTGGCATTACCGACTTGCCACCGATGCAACTACGTACGATGCATTTTTGGGCTCGGCGTCTCCAGATGTGAGTTTTGAGCCACTTTTGCGGGAAATCGCTACGGCGCCGTTCTCATCGGCACGAGCGGCGTTTTCGCCACCCCGACCACCCCCCGACTTGGCCCCGACCAGGGGCCGACCGACCCCCGACCACCCCGCCTTTTGCCCCGACCACTTTGCCAAAAACCCCGACCGGTCGGCGTCGTAGTTGTTTCCCAGGGCCTCCGATTCGATGAGGCCGCACAGAAACGGCGTGCCGTCTTTGCCTTGGCCGTCGTAAACCAGCTCGTACACGAAGCTTTGCCCGCGCGTGCCGCGGTGGGTCACCAGGTACTCGAGTTCTTCTAAACGCTGCATATGGATCTTGAGCTGCGTGTTGCCCCAGCCCGTGTGCTCGCGCACCTCGCGGCGACTAAAACGGCATTCGCTGCGCTCGATGCAGCGTTTGGAGCACGCCTCGGTGGCCATGCTGTCGATGAGCAACAGCAAGCGACGCGTTTGCGGGGGAAGCTCGTCGAGAGAGCGGCCCAACACCTGGTGCGCAAGCTCGTTGGCCAACTGCATGTCGGCCTGCGTGACCTCCACGTACTCCACCACCTCGCCGGCACGTTGCACGGTTTGCACGGGGCGTTGGTACTGATGCAACAGCGCGATGGCATCGATGAGGGTCAAATACTTCTCGTGGTCGCGTCTGGTACGCGTGCGGTCGTCGGTGAAGGTGAGCCGCTCGGCGTAGGGGTTCAGCACCCACAGCGGCCGCAATAGGCGCTGGGCGTTTTGATGCAGCTTGAGCACCTGGCCGCGCGTCTTGCGTGCCAACAGCCCATCGAGCGTGTGTGCTTCGCGTTGCATCTTGTGAATCGCGCGCGTCTGCTCGCGGTCTTCATCTACTGTGAGCACGATGCAGCGGTTCAAAAGCTCGTCATCGATTTCAACCGCGGTGGTGGTGAGAAAGATCATCACCGGGCCTTCAACGCGGTACTCGTGGGTGATGAGCCGGCCGGTGGTTGGGTCTTTGCCGGTGGAGGCGATGGTGATTTCGCCCTCGCTCTGCAAGAGCTTGAGCGCGTAGGCGGCGCGCTCGGCGCCGGCTTCCTCAACGATGGCCAAGACTTTGTGCTTGAGGTCGGTCTCACCCATGTAGAACAGGCTTTGGCCCGTCATCGCGGAGTATTTGGTGCGTTCCTCTTTTGGCACGAACGCCAGGATGGCTTCCATCAGCGAGCTTTTGCCGGCGGCCGAAGAACTTTGGATGATGATCGCCAAGGGTTTGTCGAGCTTGCGCGACACCGCACTGATGTAACCCACGAGCTTGTTGGTTTCTTCACCCACCACCCCACAGCGGGCGAAATCGTGCAGGATACGTTCGAGCAAGTCCGGCGCGCGTAGTAACTCCAGCGCTGCGGCGCGCTCGTCATCGGTCATGAGGGGTGTGGTTTCTTTGGGAGTAAGCGCGGCTTTGATTTGCTCGTCTTGCAACTGCTCGAGCTTCAACAGCACTTTGCCGAGATCGCGTTTCAGTACGTCCTCTTCAACGTGCAACTCGGCGTGGGCTTGCTTCAAGAAGGCCACGCGCTGGCGCGCCGAGTACAGATCGAGCGTGTCGACGTGGAACGCGTCGCCACGGCCGCACAGTATATTTACGCGCAATAGCTCGTAGCTCATGTTCTTGAGAAGCCCGCGTACACGCCAACGGCGGTCGCCGATGCTCACCACGACTTCGTCGCCGTTGATTTCGGCCAACACGTCGGCGCCGGTGCTCGGCGCTTCACGCAAGGCGGGCACCACGGCCGGCAGTTCTG
>JAKLEG010000429.1 GCA_022703175.1 Myxococcota bacterium
GCGGGCGCGTCAGGCGCGATTATGGGGTTGGCCGGCTTGGCAGCTGGTTGGGGGCAGCGGGATGGGACCTCGGCAGGTCGCGAGGTGCGTAACCGCATGCTGAAGTGGCTCGCCTACACCACGCTGGTTGGTTTGATGGCAAATGTGAATCATGCGGCCCACTTCGGCGGCTTCATCTCGGGCGGCTTGCTGGGAATGGTGCTATCGACCGAGCGCAAGAAGGTACCCAGGTTGGTCGATATCGGGCTTGCGAGCGTGGGTTTGGGCGCGGTGGTCGCAACGTTTGTGATGACGATCGCACCGATGCCGAGCGTGTTCGTAGAGGTGTGGCAAGCGATGGAACGCACCCAGGCGGCGCAAGCCCCGGAGGTCTCGCCGCAGCCTTCGCCACAGCCTGCGGAGGCTCAGTCCATCCAGGTCATCGAATAGTCGGCGCGCGTGCGGGTGAACTGGTTGAGGATGGTGACCGGCTGTTTGGCTCGGGAGGCGGCCAGCACCGATTCGAACGCTTTGCCGATGCGGCGCAACAACAGCTCGTCGAAGAGGTTGGGTGGATAGTCGAGCGCGCCAGCGGCCCCCATTTGGTGACCGTTTTTCTCCGCTTTCACCGACGTGAGTGTCGAGCCCTTGTGCAGGGTTTGCCAGCGCTTGCCGATATTCAGGATGATGAGCGTCGGGGACATCACCGCCATCACGGCCCGTAGCCATGGCTTTTGGAATACCTGCGCGGCGGAGTCCCCGGCCCAAGCGAGAAAGCTGGCGTCGTCTTTGAACTGCGTGTCGCGTAACAGCAAAAAGATCACGTTGCCATGCACTTCGGGGAGCCAGTCTCCTTGATAGCTACCGGTTAGCACTTGTACGACCGAATTGGGCAGGCCTGGAAGCGTCACCAGGCTTGGGTAGCGTTCGCGCACAAGCGAGAACGTATCGATGTGCACGAGGCAGTCGGGGTAGCTATCGAAGCCTTCTGGCAGTTGAGCCAGGTAGCTTGCGACATGGGGCCAAGGTGACGGATCAAACGGCATGCTCATACTCTATGGCTTGCGATACGCTTTGACGATAGTCACGGCACTTTCCGGGACATCGCGCATGCCGGGGGGCAATTGCGCCGTGCAGGGTGTCGGTGATTTGGAGGGACAGAGGGTCTTGACCATGCGGATCTTCTCCACCACGTCCATGCCTTCGATGACTTTGCCGAACACCGCATAACCGTAGCCAGCCTGGTCTTTGCTGCGGTGGTCCAAGAAGGCGTTGTCCACGGTGTTGATGAAGAACTGAGCGGTGGCCGAATCCACGACACCCGTGCGTGCCATGGCCACCGTGCCGCGCAGGTTCTTCAGGCCGTTGTCTGCCTCGTTCTTGATCATCTCGTGCACTGGCTTCTGCTTGAAGTCAGCGGTAAAACCGCCGCCTTGCACCATGAAGTCGGGGATCACACGATGGAACATGGTGCCTACGTAGTGCCCTTCGTCCACGTAGCGCAGGAAATTCTTGACTGAAATCGGTGCCTTGGCTTCGTCGAGCTCCAGCACAATTTTGCCTTGGTTTGTTTCCAACACCACTTGCGGATTCTTGGCGTTGGCGGTGCAGGCAAACAGCAACAGGGTGCAACCGAGAAGCGTATGGCGCATAACAATCCCTTTCCTAAAAGATTCGTTGGTGCGGCTAGATAACGACTCCCGTTGGGGACACGCAAGAGGCCTCCGTACAAAACGCGGCCTTGATTGGCGTCAGGCTGTTCGGTGCTTGGAATTGATGTACGAAACCGCAAGCCTTTCGGTGGGCTTTGTGTTATTGGCCCGCTCTCAAAACGTAAGAACGCAGTCCGCAATGCCATTGGGGCACAGCGCGGATGCGTCGGCAGTAGAGGGACTTGAATGGGTCGAGGCGGAAACCATCCAGGCGGCGCGCGTACAGATGAGCGCCCTGAGCGCACTACCAACTCGTCGCAAGATGCCATCGAAGTCGAGGGTATCGTCGCCGAACAGCTTCCCAACGCGGTCTTCCGCGTGACGCTCGAAGCCGGTCACAAGGTTTTGGCACATACCTCAGGCAAGATGCGCAAGCACTTTATCCGCATCATGCCGGGGGATCGCGTCATTGTGGCGTTGTCGCCCTACGACCTGACGCGCGGCCGAATCGTTTATCGTTTCAAGTAGGGTTGGGCGTGCTGGCAGATTTTGCGAGGCGGGCCGCCAGGGGCCCGCGCCAGCGGTGTGTGTGTTGATTAGCTTTTGCGGACCGTCGCTTGCTTTTGCGGTTGCTCGGTTTCCCAGTGCTCGCCGATGAGCTTCTCGGCCTCGGCGCCGCCCACCACTTTGTAGTTTGACAACAACAGCTGATCGCTCAGGATGTGCTCCTTCTTTGCGGTGTCGAGGAGCTTGCGGCTCATCTCGCCGCCCAGCCACTCGATATAGAGGGCGGCTTCGGGGAGGTCCGCTTTCTTAGTGGTGCGTTTCAGTACCGTGCGGCGCGGCCGGAGTTTTTGCAGCATGTCGTTCATGGAACCTTCCTTGTGAGCCGCAACTGCGGCGCGTTGTTTTCTTGGGAAACGAGCCGCCGGATACTACCGGGGTCGGCCTCGGCTCACAACCGGTTCTGCATCCCCGGCGAGGGCGGCGTCGTCAGGGCCGCTGACACCCCGCGAAAGATGCGCTATCGATTGCGACCATGGCTCAATTCTCACGCGATGCACATGGCAGTTGGCTGTTGGGTAAAACCCGCGTTTCGTTAGAGCGCACCTGCATACGTCTCAAAGTCGACACCGAGGATGGCACCGGTCGGTTGGTGCCTGCATTGTCGACGTTTCGTTTGCGTCGTATTGACAGCGCGGTTGTGGTGTCGCCGCATGCCGCCAACCCAACGCCAGGCACCTACGTTCGCCGGACCCCCTTGCCCGTGGGTAAGCCCAACGAGGAGTTGAGCTTTCCGCTGACGTCCGAGTGGGAGTTTGTTGAGTATCTGTGAGCCGTTCGAAGCGCGGCCACAGTTTTGGTCAACCACGTTTGGCGGCCCCATCGTTGCCGATGTGGGTTGATGTGGGCCAAGCGCCGCGTGGATTTCCGTCGAGGCTGGCAAGAGCGACGCTGCACATCCCTTGGAGGCTATGGGGTGGCATGTTATCGTCGCAGCGTCCTCTGAGTAGTTAGAAGCCCGGCGTGACAACGAACAAAGACAAAATACGCGCAGCCGCGCAGAAGTTCCTGCAGAAGGGCCAAATCGACAAGGCGGTTAAGGAGTTCCAACGCCTGGTCGAAGAAGACCCGAAGGACGTGCGCACGCTGCTGAAGATCGGCGACTTGCAGACCCGCATTGGGGATCATGCCGCCGCCACCAAGACTTATTCGCAGGTCGCGCAATTTTACTCGGAGCAGGGCTTTTTTCTCAAAGCCGTCGCGGTTTACAAACAGATCCTCAAAATCGATCCAGCGCTGTTGGATGTGAACCTGAAGCTGGCGGAGCTTTATCACCAGCTGGGGTTGCTCTCGGACGCGAGCAACCAGTATCGCCAGATTAGCCAGATTTACGAGAAGCTCGGCAAGGTGGAAGAGAGCGTCCACGTGCTGCGCAAGATGGTGGAGCTCGACCCAGAGAACGTCGCCAGCCGCATCAAGCTTGCAGAAATGCTGGCCAAGCAGAACATGGTGGATGAGGCACGCACTGAGTTTCGTGCTGCGGCCAACTACCTAAAGCAAAATCATCGCATCGACGACTACGTGAAGGTCGCCGAGCGTATCGTACATTTTGAGCCTGGCGATCTGACCACCACCCGCGAGCTCGCTAATATCTACATCCAGAAGAAAGATTCGCGCCGGGCTTTGGCCAAGCTCCAGGTCTGTTTCAAGGCCAACCCCAAGGACACCGAGACGTTGTCGTTGTTGGCCAGCGCCTTTCGTGAGCTCGGCCAGATTCCGAAGACGCTCTCCGTTTACAAGGAGCTCGCGCGTATTCACCAGGAGGCCGGCGCCACTGAGGCCACGCTTAGCGTGATGCGCAAGGTGCTGGATCTCGCACCAGATGACCCCGATGCGCGGGCTGCGTTAGCCGGACCAGCTCCCAAAGCACCCGCCGTGGCTCCGGAACCCGAAGTGGTGCCGATGGCCGCTGCTGACGAGGTGGAGCTGACGGCCCTGGATGTCGAAACCGAGGTTGAGGTCGACACCGAGGTGGAGGTTGAAGCGCCGTCAGGGCAACGTACGCAGCCGACCGCGATGAGTGCGGGGCCTACGGCGGTGGCGTCCCCGCAGACGGTGACGAACGCCACGGCCACGGCCGACATGGTGTTGCGCATCCTCACCGAGGTGGATGTCTACGTAAAGTATGGGCTCAAGGCGAAGGCTTTGGAGCACCTGAAGAAGGTCTTTGAGTTTGATTTGCATAACCGCGAGGCCCGCACCAAATACAAAGATCTGCTCCTCGACGCGAAGGATCCCGCCGGAGCGGTGTGTGAGCTATGGCTCTTGGCGGTGCATGCGCACACGCAGGGCCACCTGGATACTGCACAAAACGACTTAGAAGAGCTGTTGGGGATCGATCCCGAGCACGCCAAGGCGCGCGAGCTTTTGGCAACGCTTGCTCCCCCAAGGAGTGCGGTGGCCAGTGGGGCAAAATCGCCTGGGCTCGGTTTTGAGCCGTCACCTGCGGCCGCCACGATCGACCTGGATGCTGACGATGGTACTGACGTCATCGTGGATGACAGCGGTTTTGACACAGACGAGATCGAGGTCGAGACGGAGCCTCCCGTCGCCAACGCTGCCCCGCCTGTGGTGGATGAACCGTTAGAGCTCAGCACGCCGTCGGTTTTGTCGCAAGCGCCGCTGACCGATGTTGCCGCCCTCGTGGACCACGAGGTCACCTTGGCCACGTCCGAGCCTGAGCCCGCAGCCGCAGTGGTAAGCGGCGAATCTCAGGTGGCCGCCGCGCGCTCACGCCCGAGCCAGGTGATGGGGGCGCGCACTCAATCCATGGCCAACATCGCGATGGCCAGCGAGTCTGGTGTCAGTGAGCTTGCGCTCAACACCTTGCCCCTCTCGACATCCAGCCAGCCTACATCACCACGTCTCGTGCCCGAGATGTCGCCCGTCGTCACCGAGGCCAAACCAGCGCCGCTCCTCACCGTCGTCACGCCAGCCGCGAAGACTGCCGATAAGACTCGCAAATTGGACATGGACTTAGAGGCGTTGTTGGCCGGTGCGGTGCCGCAACGTCGGCCCACCGGTCCGGTCAGCACCCCAGCCAAGCCATTGGCACCGATCCGTTCGCCCTCCATGACCACCAAAGTGCGGTCGGGCGAGTCGAGCATTCCTGCGCCTGAAGCCGCCGCGCCTCAGCCCGAGCCGCCCCCTGCAGTTGCCGCCGAAGTCGAATCCC
>JAKLEG010000043.1 GCA_022703175.1 Myxococcota bacterium
TGGTCAGCCCCCGTGCCTGTGCCTCCCGGTTGACCTGCTCCACCAAGAAGTCGCGGATTTCCAGGCCGACGATGTTCCAGTCCCGGTGTCGTTCAGCCAATGCGAGGGTGAACCGGCCATCGCCAAAACCGATGTCGAGCGCGAAGGGGGCTTGACGCGCAAACAGGCGAGCCCAATCGGGCACTTCGATCGGGCCGCGAACGGTGAACGGGTTGGAATGAATACGGTGGCGCACACGGGACATGCAACAATCTCCGAAGCAATAACTTTGGGCAGTTTAGACGCTCGTACGTCTTGCCCTCACGTCTGAGTCCAAGGGATAAGGCCCGCCGCGTCGATGTCCGCGACGTCCAGGATGAGCATCAGCAGTCGGTCGACCCCCAAGGCGATCCCTGCCGATGGTGGCAGTTCGGCGAGGGCCGCAAGAAAGCGTTCGTCGAGCGGATAGTCGTGATAGCCGGCCGCGCGACGACGGGCCTTCTCCATAAGGAAGCGGGCGCGTTGTTCAGAGGCATCGGTGAGTTCGCCAAAACCGTTGGCGAGTTCGAGGCCGGCAAGGTACAGCTCAAATCGCTCGGAGGCGCGCGGGTCGGCCGGGTCTCGGCGAGCGAGCGAGGCGAGTGGTGCGGGATAGTGTGTGAGAAAGACTGGGCGTGGATCCGCAAGGATGGCCGGCTCAACGAGGCTAAGGAAGACCCGATGAAAGAGATCATCCCATTCATCCGACGCTTGATGCGGCAGCTCCAGGCGATCCAGCTGGGCGCGCAACAACGGCGGCGTGAGCGCATCGAGAATCGAGAAACCGGCAAAGGTGCGGAAGGCGTCGTCCATGCACACGCGGCGCCACGGGCGGCTCAGGTCGACGGTGATCCCCTGGTAGGTGAGCGACGGGCCACCCACGCAGGCGGTGATCAAGCCTTCACAATCGCTAAGCAAACTGTCGAAGTTTTCACCCCGGCGGTACCATTCGAGCATGCGGAACTCGGGCCTATGCGTGGGGGAGAAATCGCGATCCCTGAACACCGGGGCGATTTGGTAGATGCGCACAAGGCCCGCCGCGAGCAGCCGCTTCATCGCCAACTCGGGCGACGTTTGCAGAAAACGCCGCCAGCGCTCCCGCCCCACCGTGAATTCAACGAGTGGAGCCTCGATGTGCATCTCCGGAGCCGGGGCGGTGAGAGCAATGGGAGTGTCGACCTCCAGGAAACCCTGGGCATCGAAGAAACTGCGGATCGCGCGGATAACCGCAGCGCGACGGTGCATGCGCTCCAAGTTCACAAGTATCACTCCCACCGTTTTCGGACTGGCAAGAACCTCGCGGCCGGAACGGCGCTTGCCTATCGAGCGTTGCGACGCATAAGTCAACGGTCGCACAGCCTGGTCCTGCTGATCGTGCTGTTGCTGACGGCTCCGGCGCATGCGGCCGGTTGGTATGTGCTCGACAAGGGTGCCTGCGCCTTTGGGCGCGGTGGCGCCAACGTGGTGGATCCAGGTTCACCGGCAGCCGTGATGCACAACCCCGCAGGGCTGGCCGGTTTGCCGGGGCTGCAGCTCATGGTGGACGGGGATTGGGTATTGGACCGCCGCTCGTTTGCGCGCAACAGTGACGACCCCGATGGCGATGGCCGTCTGACCGACTATGACCGCGTGGAGAATGGCCGCACATCTACGTTGCCAAGTCCTGCGGTGTTTATGTCGTACAATTTTGCCAGCCTTGGGCTAGAAAAACTGACACTGGGGTTGGGTGTCAGTGGCCCGCCACGGGTGGACCATGAGTGGCCGGCCGATGGTGCGCAGCGCTATTCAGAAGTTGAGTACCACGCGCTGGAGGCGACCACGGCGCTGGCGGCAGCCTACGAGCTTCCCTGGTGGAAGTTGCGGCTCGGGGTGGCTGGGCTTTTGTATTACGACATTGTGGATATCGGTTTGTCGTTAAATACCTTTCTCTCCAACGCCGAAAACCCGTTGTATGACGGTTATGTACACGCACGCACCACGGACGCCTGGACGCCTGGGGCGGCGTTTGGGATCTCTGCAGAGCCAATGGCACATCTGGGTTTGGCCCTGACGTATCAATGGGCTCACGACGTGCGCAGCGATGGTGTGGCCGATGAGGTGAGCCTGGCGCGTGGGCTCAAGGGACTTGCCACCGTGACTGGTGACCAGGCGAAGGTCGACATAAACCTCCCGGCCATTTTCCGGGCAGCGGCGCGCTACACCCATCCCGACGACAGCTTTAATATTGAGGGCACCTTCGTTTGGGAGGGTTGGCATCGCAACGACGTGGTGGTGTTCAATCCGGAGAACATCGTGTTTTCGATTCCCACCGGCGAGGTGACGATGGGGCGCTACGAAATCCCGATGCATTGGCGGGATACTTACAGCGTGCGACTGGGGAGTGAGGTGAAGGTGCTGCCTGACCAGCTCAGCCTGCGCGCGGGCGGTTTCTACGAGCGTAGCGCCGTGCCAAAGAAATATCTGAGCGCGTTCTCATTTGATGTCGACAAAGCGGGTGCCACGTTGGGCGCGCACCTCGTGCTGCCTGGAGGAATGTTTATGGACGTGGCGAGCGGCTACGTCTACGGGTTTACAACCGAGGTCGCAAACTCAGACGTGCGGTTGGCAAATCCGCTCAAGAACCCGATCACGCGCGAATGGCCCATTGGCAATGGTCGCTATGCGAATCGACAGATCATGGTGATGATGGCGTTGGGGGTGGCACTGCCGTTGTAGGTGTAGCGTCGAGGTTGGGCGCTGCCAAATAGCCTGTCAGTGCTGACGCGGCCACCACATAGGGCGAGGCCAGGTAGACTCGGCCCGGACCTGAGCGCCCCGGAAAGTTACGATTGATTGCCGAGACAGTAACCTGTTCGGCGCGCTGTGAAACCCCCGGCCCCGCATTGATGCAGGCGCCGCACGATGGTTCGATCAGTGTGGCCCCGGCCTGGCGAAACAGCTCCAGATAGCCGCGCGCATCGGCGTAGGCGCGTACCGTTGCCGAACCGAATTGGATGTACATTGCCACGCGTGGGTGGACGTGTTGTCCACGCGCGAGCGCAGCACCCAACACGGCCGCATACATGTCCATGTCGGCTCGCTTACCGCCAGTGCATGAACCCCCATAGGCAATATCGATCGCCACCCGCTGGTGAAGCTCTTGGAGTGGCACGCCCCGGCGTGGGTCCCCAGGTTCTGCCACCATTGGAGTTATGGTGGTGAGGTCGATTTCTAGGGTGTGGTCAACGGCGGCTGCGGCGTCAGAGGTCACAACCCGGCGTGCCAACGTCACGCGTTTCTCGCTGCGCCAGAGCGCCAACGTGTCGAGCGTGATACCATCGGCGGCCACAAAGCCGGTTGTTGCGCCAGCTTCGACCGCCATGTTGGTGAGCGTAGCGCGCTCGTCTAGTGACAGTGATTTAAGGCCCGTACCGGTAAATTCCAACACCTTGCCGATGGCGTGTCCGGTTTGGATGTAGGGCATGGCCAAGAGCTTGAGCATCACATCTTTGGCGACCACGAAAGCGTTCAGGGCGCCCGTTAGTATCACTCGTACGGTGGCTGGTACTGTCACGCGGACATCGCGCGTCATCCAAGCATTTGCCATGTCGGTTGCGCCCACGCCAAAAGCGAAGCAGCCCAACGCGCCTGCAGTACAGGTATGCGAGTCGGTGCCAATAACCAGCTGCCCGGGGACGGCCAGGGTTTCAAGGACGGCATTGTGGCAAATGCTGTTGCTGCCACCATCGGCACCGACGCCGCACAGCTCGATGCCTTGCGTGTGGCAGAAGCGCTCCTGGACTGTGGCCAGGTCATCAGCAAGGCGCAACAGGCCCTGCGCTCGGCGCTCGGCCGGCATTGTCTGTGCTAGAAAATTCAAGTGGTCGCGAAACGCGTAACAGCTGGTGTTTTGCTGGACTCGGGCGTCCGCTCCAAACCCTTCTGTAAAAAGGGAGGCCGCCATCGCGGTAACATAATCATGGGTGAAGCGAATATCCGCGCGGCAAAAGAGCGCGTCGCCGGGGCGTACGGCCGGCAATCCCACCAGACCGCGTTCGGCATCGCGCACCGCGTGGGCGGCAATGATCTTCTCGATCGCGGTCATTGGGCCCGGCGCGGTTTCGGGAGTGATCGGGGTCACTCGGCCTTGCAGGCGCGCACGGTTGTAGGCGGATAGGCCCCCGGCGAGGACCACCTCTTGCGAGATCGTGTTGCGGCCATCGGCAAAAGTTGTAAGCGCAACGGCGTCACCGCCGAGCAATCGGGGTAGGAGGCCAAAGTCGTTGGTGGTAAGCAGGCCGATGTTTTCGGCGTTTTGGTGAAAGATTTTCTCAAAGCTGCGCGCAAGCACGAGGCGAACACCTGCGGCTTTGAGTGCGTAGGGGGCGGTTTCGCGGCTGGAACCGCAGCCAAAGGAACTGCCCGCAACGAGAATCTCAGGGGCGAGGTTGCGAAGGTCGCCTTCGCCAATTGCATGATTGCGCAAACCCACCAAGCAATAGCGCCCCAAGGTGGCGTCATACCAATAGCAGGTCCACGCCGGTGTGATTTCATCGGTGGAGACGTTGTCGCAAAGATCTGGAGGCAAATCGACGAGCGCGCTACCGGCAAGTTGACGTTTCAGCGTGGGGGCGTCATCGCACAGGAAAAGCACGCGGTTCCTAAAGGTGAAAGCATCGTGCTGCATCATCGTGAGCCTTAACCCGCGTCTTGCGTCAGGTCGGTTGGATCGAGCACCGACGCCGTGGTTGCCGATTGCCTCTAGCGTAGGTTTCTGGAGGTGTCCACCCCAACCCGTACGCGTCTCACCTATCGCAATCACGCAATTGGATACGTCGCGCGTCCTGAATGCGTTATCCAACAGACTGTTGATGCCAAGGTTGTCGTGGTAGGGTCGGCGCCGATTAAGGGGGCGATTGCACGTGGGACGGGGCATTCCAATCAATGCAGACGTCATTTGCGGCCTGGCTGAGCGGCTGCTCACTGGCGTTCGCGCTTATCAAGCAGCGCTTGCGCTACGTCGACTCGGAGACAGCGATATTTCGACGTTGTTCGAAGCGACGCGCGGGGATGACCTGCAACGACGTTGGCAATTATTGTGGGTGTTGTGCCCAACCTTGTCGCGGTTGGCGCGCACCTTGATAGGACGGCGGCGCATCGCTCAAGAGTTCGATAAGGACACCGCCGCATTGCAGCTGGTGCTGCGTTTCGCCGATGCCGACAGCACGATTGTCGACCGATTCTTCATGCGTATGCACGACGACCTTGTGGACCTCTTGATGTTGCGTTTCGTGCGGCTTGCCTCCGACCCAACGCGCGCACCGGTCGTGGCTCAGCTTATTGCCACGCTCGAATTTCACGAGACACCATTACGCGAATCGGTGGCTCGTACGCGCGCCTGCATTGATCCCGAGGCGCTCTTTGCGCTGATGCCGAAGCTTGTGCGCGGCCAGGCCAAGCTTTCATCGAGTCGTCTGCGCGAGGTGCTGTGTGCCAGCCGTTCATCGAGCGGGAGTGAAAACCAATGACCGACAGCATTCATTGGCAGCCAGTCGGGAGTGGTGTCACTCCCGAAAGCGCCCCAGCCACACAAGCGCTGGGACCCCACCAGAACAAGGGGCCAGGACCTGAGGGCGCACCCGCCAAGGGTTCAACCCGACGACATGCTCACGGTCCGATAGCTCCGGGCGCGATGGCCGAGCAGTTGGCGCGGCTTGAGCGCTTGGTGTTTCGAGACGGCGTCGACAAAGCGCGAAGTGGTGCCAAACCGGCGGTGATTGCCGCCACCGCGCGGCGGGGACCGGGGCGCATGGGGGCGATGACCCATCCGAAAGACCGTCATGGGTTTGATGAAATCGACGTGGATGACGTTTTGGAGCAACTCGCGGAGCTTTTACCGGAGCTCGAACGGGTGCTCTGTGCGCTCGACGACCGTGGGCAGAGCTCCGACTCGGGCGATGAGAGTCCGTCGGATCGCGAGCGCGCCAAGGGCAGCTCAGAAACGGGCGTCATAGCCTTGCGGCACACACCGGAGGCCCCATCACCGATGGCCGCGCCGGACGTGCGCGAGGCGGCGGTTGCGGCGCTACAAAGTGCCAGCATTGCCGACGGTTTGGCTGCTTTTGCCCCACACCTGAGCGATGACCAACAGGCCTTGTTGCGGGCGGCGCATCTGCGCGCCCGGGCTTTGTTGCGGGCGCTATTTGCTGGTGAGCATGGTGCCCAAGCGGCCGAGCCAGTGCGTGGGTTGGCACCGCTGTTTTCGGCACTGCGGCGTTGGCCCCCGTCGATTCCGCCCGGCTTCTTGCCAACGACCGCCAAGCCCTGGCGTGAGCCTGAATGGGATCAGTTGACCACCTGGCTGTTTAAGCCCGAGCCGCCTGTTGGGCTCGCTACCTTTGTCGCGTTGGACCCCACGCCAATCGGGAGAATGCCATGAAGATTGTCACGAGCTTTGGAACCTACCAGGTCTCGCAGCCCCCTGCCGATCCCAAGGCACAGACGGCATTCAAAGAGTCGCTGAAGCCGCTGGGTGCCGGGCTTGCCGCGAAGATCCTCAAAGCCCTTGGTGAAAATTCGGCCGAGCTCGATCTGACGAAAGATCCGTTGGCTCCCGATGCGGCAAAACTGTTCAAGGCGGCGTTCGGCAACCCGCTTCCGCTTCCGGTTGCCACCCCCGCCTATGGACAAATGCGGCAGGACGCCGACAAACCTCAAGGCGTTGCACCGTTGGCCAAGCAAGGGCTGAAGGTCGTCGACCTCGATTCCGCGCCTAAACCTGCCCCGGCCCCTGCTCCCAAGGCACCGGTTCCGGTTGCGGCGCCGGTGGTAGCGCCGGCGCCTTCGGCGATGCAGCGGGCATTGGACGGTGTTTGGCTCAGTCAGGAGGAATCCAGGTGCCTTCAGGCTATCTTAGGGCCCGCCGGTGCCGAGGACCTGGTCCACAGAATTCTGGACATCGACAACCACCCCTCGGGATTGCGTCTGGCCGCTAAGGAGCTTGCCGGCATTGATCGCGGGGCCCCCTACAAAGGCGCTGAGCCGCTGGTATTTGTGGCCAGCGATTCAGCGCGCGCCTACACCAAGATGCAGCGCTACGTGGATGGCCTGATGAACCAAGGCAAGGACACCAATGTCGTCCTTCAGGCCTTTGTCCACGATCTGTTCGGCAAAATGCCGATGAAAGAGCTGACCTGGGTGGTCGAGCGCTACGCTGGCGGGGACTTGGCACCTTTGAAGACTCTGCATGCGCAGCTTACGCAGAAACCATACGGCGCGCCGGTAGACGCAGCGTTACATGCCGCTCACCAAGCGCAAGGGGTTTGGGCGCAACAGCCTGACGAGATGCTGCGTCCGTCGCAACGCGCTATCGACCAAGCCGAAGAGGTTCGCAAGGCCTTCGGTGCGCAGTACCCCGTACTTGGAGTGTTGGCACGCGCCGAGGTGGGCAAAAGTGCTGTGCCTGATTGCGTCGCGCCGAGTTCCCAAGAGCGCGGTCATCCGGACTATTTGGCCATCGAGAGGCAACTTGGTAGTCCGCTATTCCACGAGCTTTCGCCCGGCCAAAAGCGCGAGTTGGCGGATATCCTGTGGCTCTCCCAACAGAAGAAGACCCCGATGACGTTGGTGACCCAAGACTGGGCTTTGCTCAAGGCGTTGGCGACGTTCGCGAAGGTCCCGGCTGACAGGACCGGGCCGTTTTTCAAGGACCGAGTCAAGCCGTTGACGTTCGACGTTACGGTGGGCAAAAGCCAATTGCACGTCACCGGCGTGCCAGCCCTCGCGAACACCGAGCGTCCGCAAGAGACGCAGATGCTCAAGCTTGCGACGCAAATGGGCCCAACCTTTACCTACGGCGCGCCGGTGCGAGTGGGAAACGAGTTGGGCTATGTGCACGGCTTCGATACCCATGGGAATCTGCGCGTCTATTTTCCGAATGACGAGATGATTCGCACACTTGATGGTTTCGAGCGCGTTGTGCCCTTGGGCAAGAAAGGGGGCGCTCAGCATGTGGAGACGCCTGCAACTCAAGCGTGGAAGCCGATTGCGATAAAGTCCGTAGATCTCGTGAAGCGTTTTCCCTCCGCCGCGAATCTGCGGGCGCTCGCCAAACGGCTGGTCCCCAAAACCCAGGCAACTGTTGCGGCCTACATGAAGCTTGTCAGTGAACGCGGATTCCAGTCGTACATTGTGGGTGGTGCTACGCGCGATGTGCTGTTGGGCGCCAATCCCAACGACATCGACTTGGCTTCGAGCTTGCCGTCCCTCGATTTGTACCATGCGATCACCGCAGGTCCTAAGCACTTGGGTCGGCCGCGAGATGCTGCCGATGGCGATCGGAAAGCGGCGGCCGAGGTGCGGGTCAAGGAGCCGTTTGGCATCGTGCAGGTGGAACCCTCGGACCCAGCGGGGTTGGACGTGGTGACCATGCACGATGGCCACGTGGCGAGCACGCGCTTGGATTTGGACGCCTTGGCGCGGGATTTTACCATCAACGCGGTCTACTACGACCCCACCACCGACATTGTTCACGATCCGATCGGTACAGGGCTCGCAGATTTGGAAGAAAAAAGAGTGCGGTTTGTCTGCGATCCGGGCGAGGCGCTCGTAGAACCGTGCATGGTGGCCCGGTGGATCAAGTGCATGTCGAAGGACGGGTTTCATTCGGATAGTCATGCGGACGAGGTTGCGGTCCGCAATGCGTTGGTTAAATACGCCGGCGAGATGGACGAGCCGACCCGCATGCGCTTTATGGACCGTATGACCTGCTCCGCCGCAAAGGCTGAGGAGCGCGTGAAGAAGATCTTTCCAGGCGATGGCGAGGCCTTGGCGGCGATCCGAAGCATCTACGGGCAGCCATGAATTCGTAAGGGTAAGCAACCGCGCTGGCCCCCCTTTTCGCGACTGAGCGACAGGGTTAACAGCACCCTTTGCGGGCCATCGGGGGAGGGGATACACTCCCCGTACCCATGCCATTGCCAGCCCACCTAGAAGCCATTCGCACCCGTGTCGAGGGTTACGCTCGGGAGTTTGGCCTCGACTTTTTTGACACCGTGTTCGAGTGCGTGTCGTACGACGAAATGAACATGATCGCCGCGTACGGTGGCTTTCCGACACGCTATCCCCATTGGAAGTTCGGCATGGAGTACGAGCACCTGGGGAAGAGCTACACCTACGGGTTGTCGAAGATTTACGAGCTCGTCATCAACAACGATCCGTCGTACGCCTATTTGATGACCTCGAACGCCGACGTCGACCAGAAGCTGGTGATGGCGCACGTCTATGGGCACGTGGATTTCTTCAAGAACAACTTCGCGTTCGCCCACACCAACCGCAAAATGATGGACACGATGGCGAACCACGGCACCCGCGTGCGCCGCTACATCGATCGTTACGGTGTCGAGAAGGTGGAAAGCTTTATCGACCGGGTGTTGTCGATTGAGAACCTCGTGGATCGCCATGCTCCATACATCAAGCGTCGGGATGATCGGCCGGTCGAGGTCGACCGGGATGCCGAAATTATGGACGTGCCGCGGTTAAAAACCGACCGCGAGTACATGCAGCGTTACATCAACCCGCAGGCGTTTATCGATGAGCAACGCAAGCGACTGCAGGAGGAACGTGAACGGCAGCGGCGGTTCCCAGAGCACCCTGAACGCGACGTGATGCAATTTCTGCTCGAAAATGCGCCGCTTGAGAGCTGGGAACATGACATTTTGGCGACGCTTCGGGACGAAGCGTACTACTTTGCGCCGCAGGGCCAGACCAAAATCATGAACGAAGGGTGGGCCTCCTTCTGGCACACCACCATCATGACGCAGCGGGCTCTCGATCCGAACGAGATCATCGACTACGCCGACCACCACGCGGGCACGATGGGCGTCCAGCCTGGTTCGATCAACCCCTACAAGCTTGGCCTAGAGTTGTTTCGCGACATCGAGGAGCGTTGGAACAAGGGGCGTTTCGGCAAGGAATGGGACGAGTGTGACAGTTTGGCGCGCCGCAAGGCCTGGGATACTCAGGCGGGACAAGGGCGTCAGAAGATCTTTGAGGTCCGCCGTCACTACAACGATGTCACTTTTATCGATGAGTTTCTGACGCCCGATTTTGTGCGTCAGCAGAAGATGTTTACTTACGGTTTCAACAATAAATCCGGGAATTGGGAAATCACCGACCGTGAATTCAAGGCCGTAAAACAGAAGTTGCTTACCTCGCTGACGAATTTTGGCCAACCCAATGTTCAGGTGGTTGACGGCAATTTCGAGAACCGTGGCGAGTTGTTGTTGAAGCATCAGTTCGAAGGTGTGCCACTCAAGCAAGATTACATGCGCGACACCCTGCGCAACCTTGCATCGATGTGGGCGCGGCCTGTGGGCATTGTGACGAGGAGCGACGATAAGCTGGTCTTGGTCCGCTTTGATGGCCAAGATTACAAGGAAACCGAAATCGAGACCGAGCCGTGATGTTGCGAGGGGTGCGGGCGGAGGGACTCCAATGGCCGTGCGGACGAGACAACCGATGTTGAAAAAAGAGCGCAAGGCGCGTGCGCCAAAAGTGATGCGTCATCCAACCACCTATGCGTGGAACCCACGAGTCGCTTGCCGAACACTCGAAGGTTCGGCGTTTGTGCTGGTGAACAGCACGATGGTGCGCTTGAACGAAGTCGGCAGCTTTATTTGGGAGCGGTTTGCTGAACCGGCGACGCTCGCGAGCGTGGTGGAAGCAGTGGTGACCGAATTTGCGACGACGGCTGCCGAGGCTCGTCGCGATGCCGAGGCTTTTGTGGCAGCACTCGTCGAGAAACAGGCTCTCGTGTCCGTGGACACGCGGTCAGAGGTAGGGAGGTCCAAATGAAGACGACCATCCGGTTGCGTTTCGGTTTGTTGTTCCTGTTGGGCTTGCCGTTCGGCTGTTCTGGTAGCTGCTCGGATGGCAAGGTCGTCGTAAATGAAGCCTCTATCTTGTTCACCTATCCGTTGGACGGTGAGTCGATTGGGCCGACTCAGGATGTGAATCCCTCCGCATTGGGTGTTCAGATCAACGTCTTGGCCGACGTGACTAACTTGGACACCGGCGACCCTCTGTACCTCTGGAATAGCACCGATGGCGCCACCCGGCGTGTGGAAGGCACCGTCGCCGATGGTCATGTCACCTTTCCGAGTTACACGCTGCCCAACGGCACGGCTACGCTTTATCTCGCCGTACCGCAGTGGGACGAGTCGATGGGTTGTGAAGGGCTACGTTGCGCCCGCGTGACCGTCACCGTGATGGCGGCCGAGTGCCAATTCAACACCCCGCGAAACGGTGACATTCTGACAGCCGAGGATCCACGCTACGTGGAAGCCAGCCCGTTGGATCCGTTTGAGATCGATGTGGTCTTAGATTGCGTTGGGGGGGCGATGGGCGACGTCGTTGAGCTGCGGGTTAATGCGGGCTTGGCTCGTACCGCTCAGTTGGACGAAAGCGGTCGCGTCACGTTTGCGCGTATTGCCTTGGCAGAAGGCCCCAACGCCTTGGCCGCGGTGCCAATGGTTGCCGGCGAGCCGGGCACCATCGCTAATGCCACCGTCACGGTGGACACCCCGCGCTGTTTGGCGGCGATCGAGCCGGTGGATGGCTCCATCTTGCTCGCCGTGGATGACGGCGACTTGAACTCGTCGAACGGCATGCAAGCCACCTTGGATTTGGTGACCGATTGTGATGCCGCTTCTACGATAACTCTGTATCTGCGTGGGCCAAGCGATGCTGAGTTTGCTGCAGTGACGCTCGCCACGGCGCCAGCGGTGCTTGCGGATCCTCTCGGCAGCCGCTTCCGTTTGCGCGATGTCACACTGCCTGAGAGTGCCCTGCCCGAGGCGTTTGACGTGCAAGTCATTGGGGTCGTACAGGAGGCTGGCGGCCAAGCGGGCGCGACGGTGCCCAATCGGTATTGGATCGACTCGGCTTCGCCTCTGCTCTTGTCGTATGCGCCCAACAACGGCCAATGCATTGGCCCGACTGGCGATATCTATCCGGAAATACCCGGGATTCAGACAGATGGCTACGGCCTGGTTTCGGGTGTCGAGGATGGCGCCGAGGCCTGGATCACGGTTTCGACGGCAGACGAACCGGCGCCTAGCTGCGCGAGTGATGCAGAATGCAACGCACCCCTGCTATGTCGCGACGGTGCTTGCCGAAGTGTTGGCACGGTGTCAGGCGGCACCTTCACTGTTGCTCAAGTGCCTCTGCTCGCGGGCGATGCCGTCATCGTCTCTTTTGTCGTGCACGACCTGGCGGGTAACCCTAGCGCCGCGGCTGACGCCACGATAGCTGTCTACGAAACCGCGCCGACGTTGACCATCGTTTCCCCTACGGATGGTGCTGGCCTTGGGGCCTCCGCCGACCTGGATCCGCTTGAGCCCGGATTACAGTATGCGGTGCATCTGTCGTTTACCAATGTTGTCGCGGGAACTACCGGCGCCATCATCACTGACGAAGCCAGCTTCGCGATTGTGCCGTCCGCTGGCGCTGCCACCACCGGCGACTTCACGGTCGACTTGAGCGACGGAGCGCATACCTTGAGTGCGCGTATTACCGACTCGTGCGGCAACGTTGTTGAGACACCGACGATTGGGCTGTTGGTCTCCTCGGAGCCGCCTCTCGTGGCCGTGACACCCTATGTGGCCGACAACTCCGTATGTGCGCCTCATGATGAAATAGCTTGTGCAAGTGCAACCGGCTGCATGTGGAATGCGACGGGAACAGCAAGTTGTGTTGCCGACTACAGCGCCCGCCAGAGTCTGTTGGACGGTGCCACCTTGCGCAATGGCCTGGTGGATTTGGAGGTCGTCACGGGTGTGGGGGTCGGCCCCGACCGCAGCGTGCAGGTCTCGCTCTATCCCAGCTTTGATTTCATTGATGGCGTTCGCCAGTGCACGGGATTGGCTACCGATGGCCCCAGCGCCATTGTACCCGCCACCGCGGTGGGGGCCTTGCTCATTGATGTGCCGTTGGTTTCGGGCCCCAATTGTTTGTTGGTCACGGCAGACGACACGATTAATCCGTTGTCCGTTGTGATCGTTTTGAATCGCAAAGACAGCGTGCCTGGGATTGCCATCACCAGCCCTGCAGCGGGTACGGTGACCGACAGCAATGACACCTTGCCTGGCTTTAACCAGACCGTCGTCGTTGCGTTGGACAGCGCAGACACCACCGACGGCACGCTGACCCTTGCTTACAGCGCGGGTCCGGTTTCCAATTCTGAGTCGCTGCCGATGGTTGCGGGTGCAACCACGACGACATTTACTGACGCCAGCCTGCCCTATGGGACCATCACGCTGACGGCGACCTATGTTGACCAGTATGGCAACAGCGCAATCAGCGCCGCCGTGGTGATTGTTGCGGCGTCGCCCGGCCCCGAAATTATCATCACGTCACCCGTATCTGGCGCACAGCTTGCGAACGCGGCTTTTGTGGCGCAAGTCACCTACATTGGTGGCGGTACGCCAGGGGCGCTCACGTGCGACTTACTCGTTGATGAGGTGATCAACGGTGCGGCGGTAGCGTGGCCGGATCCGGTAGCGTCTCCGCTCACTATGGATACGGCTACAGACGTTGCCGACGGACTCCACAACATTCGTGTGGCATGTGGGTTGGGTACCACTCAGACGGTGCAGGTGACCTTTGATGGCACGGCACCCGCGACACCAGTCCTTCGCAACGAAGATCCCCCGGGGTCTGGCAAGTTGGACTTTACGACACCAGGTTACGTAAACCTGCTCACCGCCGATACCTCAGCCCAGGCAGGGTTGCAGCATAGCGTGGACGTCCTTGTAACCACTGGCGGTCAGAACGCCGTTGGCTGGGTGGTGACCCTGGTCGTGACGCCCAGCAACACCGGTACGCCGACAAGCTATACGCACACAATTGCGGGCAGTGGCGACCCGATCCTTGTCACCTTCAACAACGTCAACTTTGGCTTTGATACCATCACTAACAAGCTCGGGACCTTGGCGTTTTTGGCAACCGTCACCGACGTTGCTCAGAATGCCAGCACAGCGGCTACGGCGACGTTGCCAGTGGATTTGGATCCGCCGGTGTTGGTGCAGACAAAACCGGATCCCGCCAAGCTCAAACTCACACGTGCAGACGACATCAACAGCGATCCGACTTATGTCGAGGTGCGGTTTGAATATGCCGTGACTGGGGCGACCGGGAGCGTGTCTTTCGGTTTGAGTCCCATTCCTGTGAACAAAGTTGAAGCGGACTTTCCAATGCTGCTGCCGGTTGCCACCCCTCCTGTGTCGACCAGTACGCTGTCCTTGGCCGATAACGTCTATGTTGCGGTTGCGACGGCAGTAGACGCGGCAGGCAATACGACAACGCCCCTGGTTTACAACTTTGAAGTCTACGGACTCGAACCTCGGGTCAATTGGGCAATCGCCCCTGTCATTCCCTACATCAACCGTAGTCACGACACCGATGGCGCTACCAGCGGAATCCAGGTCGGCATTGGCTACAACGTGGTCGGTGTTCCAGGTGGAACGAAGCTGAAGATCTGCTCCTCCGTTCCAACGGCAGGCGCTGTGGCGACTTGTGGGGCCCCGCCCGATGATTTGAATTGCTGCCGCTGGCACGCCGACGGGAGTGAGCGCACCGACTTTGCCAGCACCGATCTCGCGGCGGGCGTGGTGGTCGCGACTGCATTTTTATCGGGCACCGTTACTGGGAGTACCGCACTCTTGTCGGGTGTGAGCCTCGCTGACGGTGTTCAGGACCTTCATGCAGAAGTCATCGAACCTGACCGCGATCCAAGCATCTACTCCTTGTTCCGTACCTATGAGGTGGACAGTGTGCCACCCGCCGTAACCTCGTTTGTATTCAGCAATAACAGCACCGCCAACGATCCGGTGGGTGCCCTACGCTTGGGCCCCAGCGAGCAGGCTGTCGTGACCGGCAAGCTGCGCACGATGGTGACCGTGGAGGTTGCGGGCTCCGCGGACGGGCGGGCTGTGACCGTGACGAGCGACGTCCCAACCGCCAACACCGTGGTGAGCGCGGCGGGTACGACTTTAAGCGGCGGCGCGGCGACCTTCACCCTCGACCTTGCAGAGGGTCGGCAGACCTTGATGGTGCACGTCAGTGACCCCGCGGGCAACGTCAACACCGCGACCAGCAATCCCGTCGCGGTGCAGGATGTGGTGGTGGATTTTACGCCGGGCACAGTGTCGCTGTCTGGGCCGCTGCACGGTTCGGCGCCCTATACCTCGGCCGACGGTACTGTGGATACGCATGGTACGCCTACGGCCAGCGATGACACCCTCGGCGTCGCTATCACCGTGTCGGTGGGCGACAACCAAACCTTGGAGAGTGCCAAGGTGACGTTGCGCTCGTACAGCGCAGCGGTTGGGGGCACGTTGTTGTCCAGCCAAGAGGTTACGTTGGCACACGGTCAGGTCACGGCCGATTTCGCGGCTTTTCCGCTGTTTGCCGGGTTGAACTATCTGGTGGCCGAGCTAACGGATGCGGCCGGCAACGTGACCACGACTGCCCGTGTTATGTACCCAGCCGATTTCTACGGCCCGGATCTCTTGTTGCAGGCTTGGACGGGACGCAGCGGGACGCCCGTGGTCCTCGATTGCGCCACCCAGGGTTCGCCCTGTCTTGGCGACTACTTGGATCCGACGGCTGGCAACAACGGCCGGGCACGCTTGGATTTTCTCGGTACCGACGCCTACGCGTTAAGCCCAGCGACAGGCGGCACCGACCTGCGCGTGGCGATCACAAGCGCCGTGAATAGCGATGTCTCGCTTGAAACTGGGGCGTCGACCATCTTGTTGGAATCGCGAGTGGCAGGCTCGGTCGTCGCGTTTGCTCCGGTATACGAAAGCAGCGGCAGTGTGCCTGGCGCGGTTGCCTTGACCTCCTATGACCAGCTTGCGGGCATGGGCCCCTACGCGCTGGATCCGGGGGAGGTGCGCGAGGTGCGCTTGGTGGCGCTCGACTCGAACAACAACCGTTCGGTGTCGCAAAGCATTTTCCTACGACTCGACCTGTCAGGTGTGATTGTGACCGTCGAGCGGTTGAGCAACACGCTGGTGGCGACTGGCGACATGTTGGCCGATGACAAGTTCTTTGGTCCTATGGCCAACGTGGCAGCGGCGCCCATATTCCAGACGCATTTCCGCGTGCATGTCACGCCTCTGGGCTCCGGTGTGCCGGTGGTGTTGGACGTCGACCTCGCAGTGAACGGTAGCAGCATGGTGAACCAACCCGTTGCCGGTGGCGTGGCCGATTTCCTGAACACCCAACTCGTGACCAGCCCGCATCCTGGTGATCGGTTGGCGGCCAAGTTGAATACCGTCAGCGTGACCGTGAACTGCTTGGGCTTACCCAGCTGCGGTGGGGCGGAATATCTTGATATTGTTGCAGATTTAGACCCGCCAAGCTTCCAGTTCGATCGCTGCACGCTGTGCAACTTGAACGTGCCGCTTGTGGGCGCCAGCGTGTGCGCTTCAGCCTGTCCGGATACTGGCGCCTTTGACGGCGATACCAATGCCAACATGGTCGGCTCGGCATCGCCCGCTATTTGGAATGCAGCCCGCGACCAGGACAGCAGCCCCGGTAACGGCTTTACGATTCTGAGCGCGGTCAAACCGCTCAGTGTTCGAGTTTTGGGCTTGGAATCCGGTCAGCAGGTTTCTCTCACCAGCAATCAAGGTGGGCTGACGGGAGCCTCGGTTGCTGCGGGTGCCTGCTCCGGTGTCAGTTGTGCTGCGACCGTTACGTTTGGCAATTTGGGTGTGCCGAGCCTGAGCGGAACGCTGTCGCACCAGATTCAAGTGAGCTTCACCGACAGTTCGGGCAACGTCGCTGTGGCAGACCCAGCGCGCGGCGCCGAGACACTGTACGCACGCACCGACGTTGTGGCACCAGGAAGCGCGACGGCCACGGTTTGTATTGGTGGCTCAACCACGCCCACCGGCGTGTCACCGCCTGAAAGCGATCCGGCAACATACGAGAATCCGGCGTGCACAGCGAAGTGCGTGGCGACCTCCGGATGCGATCGACGCAAGGGCAAAGCTACATTGTATTGGCAAGCGCCTGCCGAGGACGGCGCGGCTGGCAGCAAGGTGACGAGCTACCAAGTGCTGGTTGCTGCGCGCGGCGTTTCTTACAGCGGTACGACCTACACGCAGTGCGCTACGCTCGATCCCACAGCGGTGGAGCAGACCGTCACGGTAGCGGCGACCGCGAACCCGGGGGCCGAAGAGGTTGCGACAATTGTCGACCTCTATCCGCATCGCGCCTACTGCTTTGCTGTGCTGGGTGTGGACGATGTTGGCAACCGCGCGAATGTCTCGGGCGTGGGCGTGGAACGTTCGCTACCGCTCGTCAACTACCCGAATGTGGTGGCATTCAACCCGGTCAGCCAAGATGATTCTGCCGCGGGTGGCGCGCTCTACGCGGGCGGTGCTGATTTTGGTAATCGAGCCGTGACGATCGGCGACATGGACGGTGATGGGCGTGATGATTTTGCCGTCGCGCAGCGCACGTCAGCATGGACCGTCTCCGTGTTTGTCTCGGGCCAGAGCACCAGCGTTCCGCATCGTGTTATTGCTGCGCCCTCGATTGCACCTGGTGGATTTGGCACGGCCATGGCTGGCGGCGATTTCGACGGTGATGGTCGGGCGGATTTGGCTATCTGCGCAACAACAGCGACTGCACCCGGCCCTCTTACCAACGCTGGGGCCCTGTTCCTGTACTACGGAATCGCGTCCACGGGCTTACGTGGTGACGTCAACAGTGCCGATACTACGCTTCCAGGCATTTACCCGGATGTCGCAGTCTTTGGACCTGCGGGGGCGTATTTTTGTGACAAGGTGGCCATTGGAAATATTGATGGTCTGAGCGGCCAGGATCTCTTGGTGTCAACATCGAGTGGTGGGAACCGCGACAAGGTCTATGGCTTCTTAAGCACCGGCCGGAGCCGATTCCCTGGTGGGCCGCCTACGGCAATCATTGCTCTGAATCTAGACCAGGAAGCGACGCCTGGTATTGCCAACCGGCCTGACTTTGCCTTGCGCTCTAAGCTTGCGGGCTTCAGCAACTTCCCGATTTCAATCGCGCTCGCGGACGTTGATGGAGATGGACTCAAGGATGTTGCGGTTGCAGATAGCACAGCTGCGCATGATGGGATCGGCACGTGTACGAGTTGCGGTGAAGTCTACATTTATAAGGGTGGCGCTGGGCTGGCTGGCGAAATGGACGCCCCTGATGCCGCGCCCAGCCCAGTGATGCATGTCCTGCGTTACGTGCCGGCACAAAACTTTGGCCAAAACATGCTTGCTGTTCCTGCGCCTCTGTCACCCGCAGACAGTGCGGATTGGCTGCTCGTTGAAATGGCTGCGACGTTCGAGGTCATTGCATTCCGTGGGACGTCAATCGGAGCCACGCCGGGCATCACGCCTGCAGTGTATCCGGCGAACGGGTTGAAGAATGGCAGCGGTGTGCCCGACGCAACTCTGTATTCGCGACTGGACAAGCTTGACTGGCAAGGGGTCGCGGTGCCTCGTTTTGGCGACTCGATGGCTGTGATCGGTGACTTGGATGGTCACGGCGGTGTCGACATTGCTATTGGTCCTGCATATCCGACACCCACCGGGCGGTATGCGGTGGGGTTGTATTCGCTCGACCTTGTTGACTACGGTTTTAAGAAACGCGCATTTTTCTATGGCACCGCTGGTACCCGCGGATTTGGCGCCGCAGTCTTTGGTGTGAAGAACTTCGTTTCAGCGGCGGTTCCACCGGAAATCCAACTTGGGATTACCAACCGTTCCGCCACTGGCAGCGTTTACCTATTCCGATAGTTGAGGGGCAAAATGCCGAAAAAGCCAACCCATCAAGTCCGACGTGATCGCGTACCTGAACGTCGGGTCTATGTTGCGCCAGCGATCGTAGAGGCGCAAACGTTTGATTCGTCGTTGCTTCTGACCTGCGACAAGTCCGACGAGCCTTGTGAGAACCTGGTGCTAGCTGTGACCTAGGCCGTTGGCTCGACGCTCGTGAACGAGATCGGATTCGGCGGATATCCGGCTGTAGCGGCACACTCTCATGGATGGCTGCAAGGTCGAGGGGTTTTCCTCTAGAGCCAAGGCTGGACATTGCTTGCAAGACGCTAAGAATGCGCAGCTCTTGCATGCGTCGGCGTCGTCGCGGCGCAGGGCGCGGGCACGTCTGAATTCGGGGCTTGTGCGGAAGATCTCAAGGAGCGTGGATCTGCTAAGGTTGCCGGCCGCCTGTGGCCAGTTGGCACAGGGGCGCACGTCTCCAGAAGCGGCGACGAACGCCATGGTCTCGCCAACGTTGCACGGCCGATCGCTGCCCTTGAGCGTGCGGGGTGAGCGCGGATGGCGGCGAAGTGCCTCCGCCGCAACGAGGACGTCTGCGACGGAGGGGTCGTCAGCTAGAAAGCTGAGCGTGTCGCGACAGCCATTCTCAGAGCCGCTGATTCTGGCGTCGATGCCAACGGCGAGACCGAGCCCGGTGGCATATGTCATGACGCCCGGGACTGCCGTCGCGTTGACGTTCAGTACGGGGCAAGCGATTTGGACCTCGACACCAAAGAGCGCAAGCCATGCAGCGTGGCCAGGGTCTTCTTGTGCGAGCCTATGGAGTTTGTGACCCTGTCGTGGATCTCCGGCTCCATCGCATAGAGGCTAAGCCGGACCCGTTGTATGCCGCTCTGGGCTATTTGCTGCCATTGTGCGAGACCCCACAGAGTGCCCGAGCTGAGCAGCGTGACGAAGAGGTGTCGTCGGCGTGCGTGGGCAATCAGGTCAAAAAGGTCATCGCGAAGGCCGATTTCGCCGCCGGTGAATCCTAGGAACATGCCGCCAGCGTCCGCGAACTCGTCGATGACGCGTGTGACCACCGGGTAACTAAGCGTCTCTGGCTTCTGGTGGTCGACGTAACAGTGTCCACAGCGCAGGTTGCATGTCGCGATCAGCTCGATGGTGAGGTTGGCAGGCGCCTGATTCTTTGCCACCGCATGCAAATATGACGCAAGCCTCATGAGCAGACGCTCGCAAGACATTGGCCAACAAAGCGGCGATTTTCTGTAGCATTGAGTGTCGCTCCAAGCGTAATCCAAGGCAGGCTGGTCGCTACCGTTTGTACCGTTGAAAACATTTGTTTCTCTAGCGTTGAGGTTCCAACAGGCATTGCGATGCACTGCACGAGGAGTGGCAGTGTGCCAGCAACCGATAACGGTGTTGCAGTGTTGACGGGGGATTTGGTGAGCTTCGTAGCCAACCCAATGGGTAAGTGTCGTTGCCGTCGTGGTGTGTTCGCGGTTCCAGAAAACGGCGTGGCGTGTGCCATGAGTTGGCCGTCGATAATCTTGATGGCGATCAATTCATCATTGATGACAGCTTGTTCGCCGAACATAACGCAGATCGTGGATTTTCCTGCCCCGCTGGGACCGACAAAGAGGACTGCCTTGTTGTCCACTTCGACTCCTGAGCAGTGCAGCAGCAGTGAACCTTCTGCGGCGAGCAGCGCGGCTACGATTGCTTTGAGGGCGCTTTGGATGCCCGCGGTCGGCCGTCCCGTCGTGCCATCAAAGGGCATCGGCACATAGAGAACCTCGCCGGCGCGGGATTGTAGGTTGACTGTCAAGTCGTAGCGTCCCTCTGCCGTGAGCCTAATGA
>JAKLEG010000430.1 GCA_022703175.1 Myxococcota bacterium
GATGACCCACGACCTAATGAAGTCGGCGATCGAAGGTCTGGGGGGCTCGGTGGCGCAAGTGGCCATTGTCAGTCTTAAGGAAACAACCTACTACGCGGTGATCTCGTTGCTTCGCGACGGCGAACGTTTGGACCTAGATGCCCGACCCTCCGATGCCGTGGCGATGGCCCTGCGCACCAAGGCACCCTTGTTTTGTGAGGAAAGCGTGCTGCAAGAAGCCGCCGCGCGTCCAGCGCCGACGGCCATCAAACCGAACGAAGGCGAGGAGCCCGACGAGCCTCCGGGGCCCCAGCCCCTGCTCCCTGGCGAGGCCGCCGGTTCGCTGCAAACCCTGCTCGAAAACCTCGACGCCAAGGCTTTCGGCAAATACAAGATGTAGAGCTGTTGTGAGACGTTTCCTGCCGGCCTTGTTATGGGCCCTGTTCATCTTTTTTCTCTCCGACCAACCCAAGTTGCCGACGCCGCCCATTGCCTTTGAGGGGCTCGACAAGCTCATACACGCGGGTTTTTACGGCGTGTTGGCGGGGCTGTTATGGTGGGCGGATCGCGGGCAGATTCGACGTGCTTGGGTATGGGTAGGCGCATGTGTGCTGTACGGCGCCAGCGACGAGTTCCACCAGTGTTTTGTCCCTCACCGCAAGGCCGATCTGTTGGACCTGTTGGCGGATACGGCCGGGGCCGCGCTGGCGATGGCGTTGCTTCTTAAGCTTGCGGCTCGTAAGCCCAAATCGACCGAACTTCAGAAAGGCTGCACTTATGATCCTACCCTTTGAAGCCTATCGTCCGCGCCTGGGGCAGCGGGTGTACGTCGCGCCCTCAGCGGCCGTGATCGGTAACGTCGAACTGGCCGACGATGTGAGTGTTTGGTTCTCCGCGGTATTGCGCGCCGATGTGGGTGGCATCCGTGTCGGAGCACGCAGCAACATCCAAGATGGCGCGGTGCTGCACATGGCCGCAGGCCTCGCCGACGTGGAGATTGGCACCGAGGTCACCATTGGGCATGGCGCGATGTTACATAGCGTCACCCTTGCCGACCGCGTGCTGGTGGGCATCGGCGCAGTGCTTCTCGATGGCGTCAAAGTGGGGGCTGGCGCGATTGTGGGCGCCGGGGCGTTACTGCCTCCCGGCTTTGAGGTGCCTGAAGGTATGTTGGCGCTGGGTTCACCGGCCAAGGTCGTACGTCCGGTGAAACCAGAGGAGCGACTGCGAGTTGAGCAGGGGGTGCAGCGGTATCTACGCGTGAAGGCGGTCTACGCTGCTAATGCTGTTTCTTGAGGTTGCCGATGGCATCCGACAGCCTGGCCGCCGGCCCGTGTCTGGCCGCACTGACCTCGGTGACGACTTGGGCGTAACCCAAATGCAGTTCCAGCAGGCTTGCGTAACCTTGATCGAGCGCGACGTTGCCTATGCCCACGCAGCGCGAGCGTGCCGCCTGGAAGTGCTCTTGCCACTTGTCGTTGGTCCCTTGCCAACGAGCCAGCGGTGCACCGGTATCATTCGGCCGCTGTAACTCCAGCGCGACTTTGCCTTCTAGCTCGTCGCGCAAATCCACCAACGCTCGTGTACACCAGGTGCGTTCCGCACGCGCGGCGTTGCTGACGTTGGCAGGCGGTGGGCTTCCGTAGATTTCGGTCACCACGCTCCCTACCATTGCCACGATAAAATACCCGGCCACGCCAAAATAGAGCGCGTACGCCACGGCCCGGCCGCGCGGGCTCTTGAGAAGAGGTGCGTTCATTAATCGCCCAGGGTCGGCAATGGCACGACAAACTCGCCGAAGCTATTGGTTTTTCCGACGCCGACCAAAAGTGGTGCCGACGGCGTGCCTAGCTCAGCCGAAAAGAACGTCACAACTGCGTCGGCAATGGCCGCGCCACCAGGATCGCGCACGCGTCCGGCTGCGAGCGTGGCGTCATACAACGTGATGTCGTGCCAGAGGTCTTCGGTGCCCACGCGCAACAGCTCGCGGAAGTAGGGCAGGCGGGTGGTCAGGCTCGGTTGCACAATCACTTCATACTCCGCCTCGCCCGAAAGGTCACCCGGGTCGACGGCCACCGAGAAGGAGCCATCTGGGCCTGTGCGCGTGGCGAACTCACGTGCCACCGGTACGCCGCGACGGTTCAGGTTTACCTCGGCATCGGGTACGCCCGCGCCAGAGCTCGCGCGTACAAAACCCACCAAACGAACCTTTTCCCCCAGCACCAGCGATAGCAGCTGGGCGTCGGTGGTGACGTCCACGCGGGTGGTGGTGAGCGCCCATGGGTCGGTGGGGGCTGGTGCCACGGTGACCGTATAGTTGCCGGGCCAGAGCGAGCGCTGCACGCTGCCGCCATCGCTGGTGCTGCCGGTTGCCATAAAACGTCCCTGGCCGACGGTGCCGTCAAACACCACGCTGGCACGCGCCACGGGTAGGCCATCGTTGCCATGAACCGAGGTATCCACCGCGACGGTCTGAGAGACCCCTAACGAGATGTCGGGCAGCGTGGCGTCTGCGGGGTTTGGCAGAAGATTCGTCACGACGGTGTTGGGCACCAACGTGTTGGTGCCGGGCCCAACCACCACGTCGATGCTGGTGGCACCGGGCGGAAAGACCAACGAGTATGCTCCCTCGGCGTCGGTCAAGGCGGTGGTGGATTCGAGCGGCAAGCCATTCTCATCCAGCGCTGTTCCGCGCACCGTGGCACCTTCGACGTTGGTAATAACCTGTTCGGTGTAACGCACGCGCCCATGCATCGTCACCAACACCGCATCGGCCGGGTAGCCAAGGTCCCAAGAGCCGCTCCCGACTAACGCTTGCTCCCAGAGGGTCACCGGCGGACGTGCGGGCGCTGCTGCGGTAGGAGCAAAGCGCAACGTGTATTTTCCCGGCAACACGCTCAAGGTATAACCGCCATCCGAAACGTTGGTTTGGCGGAGCATTTCTCGGCCTGGAATGGGGCTCGGACGCGAGGCGGTAAGTGACCCAGGCAGGCCCGCCTCAGCACCGGCGTCGCCCCCCTTCACCTTACCGCTCACCACCACAGCGGCGGCAAGCTTAAGCTCCTGGATGCCCGCTGACAGCGACAACGGCTCGGGGTAGGGCTGAGACAACACGTGCGAGGAGGTCGGCGGTGCGATTTCGGCATAGACGCTGCTGATGTTGTAGTTCGGGTCCACGCAGGAACCCAAAAAACAAACCAGACTGGCCGGGCAATCTTCGATGCTGAAGCACTCGACGTTACCTGCGTTGTCGTTGGCGCTACAGGCAGCGACGCCTAGCAATAGGGCGAGTGACACGAGGGATTTCATCCGCCCTCCGGGAGGCAGCCCAGGTCGGTGGTGTCACCCAGTTGCAGCGGCCAAACAAACGAGGCCACCAGGCCATCCTCTTCCACGCGTCGCCCCTCAGGCGCCGGGCCATCTACAAACGGTCGGTCCGCCACAAACAGCTCGGCGGTGTGTGGTACCAGAAAGGTTAAGTCACCATAGTCGAGACGGGAATCGAGCGGGTTGACGTTGAAGGTGATGGAGCGACCTTCGCCGAGGGCGGCCGGATCGGGAGCCAGGCTGCTGACCTTGGTAAACAATCGCCCCTCATCGCGGTGGTAGTCCAAGAACACCCGCCAGTAGAGGGTGTCGCCCACATCGGGGTCAGAAAGGGTCGCGTAGAAGCGATACGAGGGGCACAAGGTGCTCAAGAACTTCGGTCCCTCGACAATGGGTGGGGTCAACGTCGTTGGGTCAATGCGGGGTGGCTGGTTCTTGGGAGTCTCCACTTCGTCCACCGAAGGCGGCAGGACGCATCCCGACAACGCTACGACTAGTAAAACCAAGCGACGCATTACCCTAGCCTTAAGCAATTCTAATGCCGACCTGAGCAAGAGACCCAAAGCCTAATATTATTAAATAGTTAAATCCAAGTCCCGAAAACCATCCAGAGGCAATCTGCGACACGGATGTCGTGATCTAGATCACAACCCGAAGCCAACTCTAAGGGGCACCCTCGCCGCTGCCTTCCCGTTCAAGGTGGCGGAAGATGGTGCGCGGGTCGACCCCCAAGTCTTGTGCGGTTTTGGTGCGGTTGCCGTTGTTGCGGGCCAGCACTTCGTTGATGTAGCGCGCCTGGAAGTCTTCTTTGGCTTGGGCAAGGGGCACCACCGGTTTTAGATCGGTCTCCGACATCTCAAGGTCTTCGGGGCATAGCTGCACCCGCTCGGTCATGATCACCGCTTTCTTGATGCGGTTTTCTAGTTGTCTAATGTTTCCAGGCCACTCGAATCGTTTCATTAACATTACGCACTGCGGCGAGAAGCCCTTCACCTTGGACTTGTACTCCTCGGTGTAACGTTTCAGCAGGAAGCGCGCGATTAACATCAGGTCCTCGCCGCGCTCCCTGAGTGGCGGCAGATGCAACGACACCACGTTCAAGCGATAATAGAGGTCCTCGCGGAACGTGCCTTTTTTGATCTCATCCTCCAGGTGTTTGTGCGTCGCCGCCACGACCCGGATATCCACCGGCTCAGGCTTTGTCCCGCCAACCTTGGTGACCACTTTTTCTTGCAGCGCACGCAGCAGTTTCACCTGCAATGACACCGGCATTTCGCCGATTTCGTCCAGGAACAACGTGCCTTTGTGGGCGAGTTGAAAGCGGCCTTCCTTGGTGGCAATTGCGCCGGTGAAGGCGCCGCGCATGTGGCCAAACAGCTCACTTTCCAGAAGGTTCTCCGGAATGGCGCCGCAATTCACCACGATGAAAGGTTCATTCACGCGGTCGGAGTTGCGGTGGATCTCACGGGCAATCAGCTCCTTGCCGGTGCCGGTCTCGCCAGTGATCAACACCGACACATCGGTGGGCGCTACCTTTCGGATTTTACGGAACATCTCCTGCATGTAGAGGGAGGCGCCGATGATCTCGCCGAAGCGTTTCTGCTTTACTTCCTCGCGCAGCTCGGCGTTGTCGGCCATGAGCCGATTGAGCAGCATGGCGTTGCGAATGAGGAGCGACGCTTGGGAGGCAAACACCGTAACGGCTTCCAACATCGAGGCGTCAAACAGGTTCACCACGCGGTTGCTGCCTAGGTAAATCACCCCAAGCAGCTCGCCCCCTTCACACAAAGGCACGCACATCACCGAAAGGAGCTTGAGGTTGATCACCGAGACGCTGGCTTTGAACTCCACATCGGAGAGGGCGTCGGCCACAATAACCGGTTGCTGCTCGCGCACCACTTTGGCCAAAATGCTGTCGGACAGCTCGGCCACAGTGGCTTCCAGATTCTCTTTGTGGATATTGCGCGCCACCTTCACCTGCGGCTGACCATCTTCGTACAGCACCAAGAACCCTTTGTCGGCCTTGGTGAGGGCGTTTACGGTGTCCATTAAGGTT
>JAKLEG010000431.1 GCA_022703175.1 Myxococcota bacterium
CAATACGAGGATGTAGGGTGCGCGACCTTCACCTGGATTTGCACCGACCTGAATGACTCGAAGATTGGCCACGTCCAGCGGTCGAAACTCCCGTTGGTAGACCTCGAAAACCGCGTTGCAACACGCCTCCCGTGCGGGATCGACCACACGCCCCGAGACAGAGACTTGAGTGAAGGCGCCGAACCTCGCCGGATCCTCGGGGACCTGGATGAAAACACCCTGAGACCCCAGAAGCTCCACAAACCACCAATCGCCGCGTACAAAGGAGAGCCCACGCGTGCCGCGTTGACCAATGCCTCGGTGCCCAGTGATCCCGTCCACGGACACGAAAGTATTGTGAGTGATCTCCTGGGGACGTAACGTCGTGACGCTTCCTAACGCTAGCGCCGGTCGCTCCGAGCGTAGAGAATACGTGAACCAATAGCGGTGCCCCCACATCAGCGAGGCCCATGCGAGTACCGCGGCCGCCGCCAAGAACGTCTGTCCCAGCCTCCAACGCATGTTGCGCCGGGTCTTGATTCGCCGCTCTTCTTGATTCCTCAGGATTGAAGCCGCGTCTTCGGGTATCACCGATACCACTGGTGGACGCGCGGCGAAGTAATCGAAATCCCGCAACGAAGGACCCGTTTGATTCGTAGGCTTGTTGGATGGCCGGTCGTCGGCCAATTGGAGGTCTGACGCGTCACCTGACTTTGGCGCAACCGGCTCGTCACTGGGCATCATGCGCTCACTGGGATTTCTTGATGGCAGCGAATTTGAATCTAGAGAACTCAGCTTGGCCGGCTGTGTACATGACCTGCGTCAACAGGTTGAAGTTCACCTGTCGGTCGGCCACGATCGTCATTATCCCCTTGAACTCGATCTTGTTGTTCACCGCGGCCAGACGTTTTTGCACACCCACGGAATCGGCCAGCTTATCCATGAGGGGCTCAATCAAAAGATCGCCGCTGCTAAGATCCGAACTCGCAACCTTGCCGTTATCCAGAC
Source organism: Myxococcota bacterium (assembly GCA_022703175.1). Lineage (GTDB taxonomy): Bacteria > Myxococcota > XYA12-FULL-58-9 > XYA12-FULL-58-9 > XYA12-FULL-58-9 > JACRCV01. Next base: position 988 of record JAKLEG010000431.1, read on the forward strand.
GCACGGCAGGTTTGTCGTCCACGACGATGTCGTTCAGCGTTATCACCACCGCGGTCGAATCGGTGGGAATGACCTCGGTCGACGACATGGGCAGTTTTAGATCATCGGCCTGCTTAAGCTGTACGGGACTGTTGGAGTAGCTCTTCAGCAAGAATACGAGAATGATTGTTAGCGCGTCCATCAATGACGTGATGGTGAGCCCGGCCTCCAGTGTTGCGCGTCGACCCTTCTTTCGTGGACGCCGATAAGTTTCCGGCGGCGCGACAAACACCGAAGGATCTGGGATGTCATTGATGTCGAGTGGAATCAGCTCGTCAGAATGTTTGGCCACGGGCGATCTCCTTCGGGTTAAAGAATGGCGGGCGCGAGAAGTACCTCGTCGAAGAGCGCCCGGTGCTCACCCTCTGGACCGCGACCGTCTCTGCTCGCATCCATCACGCCGATGATAGTGTCATACTCAGTGCCAGGTTCGGCCGCGATGATCACGCGCCGCTCCTCGGGATACTGAGTCTTGATCTCCATAAGCATCTTGTTGAGAGCTTCAGTGTCGTAGACCCAATACACCCCAGCGTCGGCCGACTTGTTGCATTTTGGAGAATCACTGTTCTTGGAGCGCGGAGGTGGCCAAGTGCCCACATAGGGGACGCAGCTGACCTTCTGTTGCACGACGGGGATGGTGGGACCATTTCCAGTGGGCTGACCGCCAGGCGTTGGAAACGGTCCTTGAGAGCCGCTAACGATGTATCCGCGCTCGGAGATCGTAATGCGCAAATCGAGGGCCGGAACGTCGAGTCTCTTTTTGCCGTCGTCAGGCGCGGAATTCATCGATGGAGCTGAAACATTCACGACTGCAATCTCGACAAACGCCGCTGACAACAGCAGGCAGGGAATCAACATCGCGATGAGATTCATCATCGGTGTTAGATTCACGTCGAGGCTCTCCTCGGTGAAGCTTCGCCGTTCTGTCGGTTTCTTGGCCATCGGCTACAAACCTCGTGCGAAGGGGAAGCAGGTCAGCCAGCGGTTCCGGAGCCACCGACTCCCGCAGGGTCCTGAACTCGGCTCTTACCCCGAGCCACGAGGAGATTCATCAGCTTCACCGAGTACTGATCAACCTCGTCAAGAATGCGTTTCGAAGCGCTATTCAAGAACGCGTAGGCAGCCAAGGACGGAATTGCAACGATGAGCCCCATGGCCGTGGTATTCATCGCGATTGCGATGGCCGCCATTAGCAGCTGTGATTTTTGGTCCGGCGGTGCGCTCGCCACGGCCGCAAATGCATCGATGAGTCCGACAATGGTGCCCAAAAGGCCCAGCAACGTTGCAAGGTTTGCAAAACTGGCGAGGGTGCTAAGGGTTCTCGTCACTTGGGGCACGACCTCAAGCGTTGCCTCCTCGACGGCGTTGTTGATTTCGAGTTCACCGCGGTTCGCCTTCACCAAGGCAGCCTTCACCACCTTGGGCAACACAGCGGTCGACGTGACGTTACAGAGCTTGATGGCGCGGTCGATGTTGTTTGCCATCACGAGCTTCTGGATTTGCGCCATGAACGAACGGGCGTTGACGTTGTAGCGAAAGAACAAGGCGATCGTGCGTTCAACAACCATCGCGACGCAAAAAATCGACACGAGCGCGATCGGATGCATCCAAGCGCCACCATCCACGTAGAACTTCGCGAAACTCCCTAGCATTGCTGAGGCCTCCAGGTATTGAGACGGTCTCGTGACGAGCACCCACCCCACTCATCAGGGCGCGCCGTGCCATGCAAGAGCAAGGCCATCTCTAGACCGCCGTAATCACTAGCTCATTGATGCCGGTGCGTGGCGTTTTGCGTCTAGGCAATGGCATAATGCGTCACAAACCAGATTAGGCATGAGTTGAGGGGCGTCCGGGCCCCTTCCCCTAGGTCGTCGGCCGACCACACTCCCCACCGTGCCACCGTTGCAAATTTCCCGGGTAGGATGGGCAGTTTGCCTGTGTCCAAATCACTTCACCGCGCAAATTGGAGACTTTTGGGTGGCATGCCCTTTGCTTGGCGACCTCCGGCCCAAGACAACGGAGCGAAGGGGACGTCATGCCGTGGACGAAACTGGGGGAGAAGATCAGGCGACGGCTGTGGGGAACCGAGAAGCGGTCGTGGGAGATTAGCAACAGCCATGCCCGTCGCTATGCGCAGCTGCTGCGGCGCGCAAGTGTCATTGGCTTGCCGCGAGCGCGTGAGGAATACACCGTGACCGAGACCCTCAGGGGACGCTCCTCGGACGAGATTCTGACGGACCTTGACCTATTTGAAACGCTTGATCTCAGCGCGGAACACCGTGGTTGGAACCCAGTATCGTTGCAACGTTCGCGCGACGCGACGGCATGGGTGGTGACGCCAATCAGTATCGCCACCGGCGTTTCGGTGCTGCTACGGTTGGCGCACCACGACAGCATTGGTGTCGCTGTCGCCATGGCAGCGGCGGTTGCGGCAACATTCATGGTGCGACACCTGGGTTCGGTGGTTTGTCTCTTCCTCGCGCGCGGCACATGAGCAGAGCCTGAACTCGAAACGAGCGCGGGGACGAACGAACGCGCTCCAACTTCGGCTGGCCGCACGATGCTTGGTGTGAAATCGCGAACATTAATCCGAATTTCCGCGTCTTTGCATGCCGTAATCACCAACGTGCTATACCAATACGGCGGATACGGCGTCGTCGGCGACGGGTACAGACGCCAGTCCGACATGCTGTTCCACCTGCGAGGTTGAGAACCACCCATGGTCGCTGCATTGAAGCCGCGTGAAACGACCGCATTGATGGGCCCGATCGCGTGGGGGAGCACTGCCGTAGCCTTTGCCGCGCTGATCTCCGTGACCGTCGTCTTCATCAATCGAAACCGCGAACAGCTTCTGCACCAGGTGTCAAAAGAGCGATCTGACCAGCTTGGTCAGATCACACAGCAGGTCGAGGATGATCTTCACGCAGTCTCAGGGGACCTGCGATTTGCAGCGGCGTTGCTTGCCGAATCACCTGCGGATCCTGATCGACGCAAAGTGCTCGCAGCCCTGCTGGGCGGCGTAACGGCCTACCGTGTCGCCGCGGTCTATAGCTCCACGTCCAATTCCCTCATCACCGTGCTCGACCCCCGGTTGACGGAGCCGCCGACGCCCGCGTTGATACGATCGGCCGAAGTTGCCGCGACGCAACGCAACAATAGCGAGGGCACCGGTATCGTTGTGATGCCTCCGTTTGAGACAGACCACGAACGATGGTTTCGCGTCTTCACGACACTCCTTCCAACCACCGAAACCGGAGACGCGTTTCAGACCCTCGCGCTTGTCGTCGACATGCAGCCGCTCCTCTCCAAGCTCACGCTCGCGGCTGTGGATACGCAGTCGGAACTCCTGGTCCTAGGGCCACACGGCCATGCGGCCCCGGCAAGTCACCCCCGTTTGGCCGCAGCGGTCGTTGGCATCCGAGAAAGTACCGATACCACGAGCGGCTTTCGCGATGTCGTCGCCCGAATGCTCGACGGCGCCCGCGGTTCTGTGGTCCTTCCTGCAAACGAGGCCCACAACCTCGGGTTCATGGCCGCAGACATGATTGTGGCCTTTGCACCAATTCGCGGACAAGAGGGACTGCACTGGTCGGCGGCGACCTTCACCTCGATGGCAACGTTAAGAACCCACGAAGAGGGAATCATCCGCCGCGTGGCCGTGCTCGCACTATTGGTCGCGTTGGGTATCGCGGGTGTCGCGGGGTATGTCGTCCGAACCTCTCGTCGAGCTGCCATTCTCGAAGAGCGGGTTCGCCATGCCACGGAGCTGGCCGCGCTGCATGAGCGCGCTGACAAGTTACTCGAAACGATCCCCACTCTCGTGCTCGGTCTGTCGGAGCACGCCGTGGTGCAATCGCTTAACCAGGCAGTGAAGGCGCGAAGCCCAAATGCACGTGTTGGCGATTCGCTGGATCAGGCCTTGCCTTCTGCGTCACCAGACGTTGTAAAGACCCTGCGAGTCCTTGCGGGCTCAGCCCTCGCCGCCAATGAGAACCGCAGTATCGCCGCCACGCGCACAGACCTGTTTGGGAATGACGGCTATTTCAACATCTACGCCATCCCGCTGTCGTCCCCAGTTGACAACGTTCAGGTTGTTCTGGCTATCGAAGATGTCTCAGCGGTACATCGCCTAGAAGATCAACTGCTACGAACCGAAAAACTCGCAACCGTGGGAACACTCGCGGCCGGTATAGCGCACGAGATTGGCACACCGTTGGGCGTCATTCGGGGACGCGCCGAGTACATCCTAAGCAAGCTCGACGTTGGCCAAACACACGAAGAGGGGCTCGGGAAAGAGTGTTGTGCGTTGTGTAGATCTCGGTCATT
>JAKLEG010000432.1 GCA_022703175.1 Myxococcota bacterium
AGAATACGTCCACCACGCATTCGCCGTCATTGAGCCGCGAGCACGCCTTACATATGCTTATTCGGTCAAAGGGGGATGTGACGATGCCCGGTGGCAGGCCCAAGGCGAAGTACTCGCAGGCAGCACGGCTGCTCAAGATTTGGGAAATGCTGCACCATCGGGCGCAGCTCACGATCCCGGACTTGATGGCCGAGTTTGCCATCAACCGGCGCACAGTTCAGCGCGACCTTGCGACCCTCACTGATCGCTAAGCAGTCGAGGAGGGCGACCGCAACGACCGCGGTGAAAAGACCTTCTGTCTCCAGGCAAGGAGCCGAACATGACGCTAGATGGATCGATCAATGAAATCTTCAAACGACTGGACGAGTGGGCCGGCTTCCCCAAGTACGCATTGGAGCGTCGGCTCGACATCTTCTTGACGCCGTTTCTTGTCGAGTTCTTTGAGACGCGGCCGGGCGCTCATGGTGATGTGACTCTTGTCGCGCCGGAGTTCCCTATCCTGTCGGAGATCCAAAAACTGGTCGGGGATGGTGGTCGACCGGCTGCGCAGCTCTCGGGTGTGGATGCGCGCACGGTGAACGTCGACTACCTGCTGCACCGCGCTGGTCGTGATGCCGCCTGGCTGTTTGTGGAACTCAAGACCGACTCCAACTCGATTGATGACCACCAGATGGAGCGGTACCAGGCCGCTCGCAAGGTCGGCATGAGGGACTTGTGCCGCCACATCAAGGAACTCGTCCAAGAACGAACCGGCAAGGATTTCCGACCCAAGTACCAGCGGGTCTTGGACGCCGTAGCCAGGAGCGGTTCCACTGACGATCCCATCGAAATCGTATACCTGGCCCCGGTTCAGCCAAGAGATGCGGTCCCGGCCTCGGCGTGGAACCCCGGAAGCGACAAGGGGCGTTTCCATTCGTTGCAGGAGTTCTCGGAAATGACGCCGCGTCATCATCGTGAGCTGTGGGGATATGTGCAGCCACGGCTTGCAGGCCTGAAGTGACAGGCACGCACGATTGGTCGGAAATACGGTGCGCTCCGTCGGCGACTGGCGTCGTTAGTGGCAACCATGACCATGTTCGTGAACCAGTGTTGGATCGCGGGATCGGACGTAATGCGTCTCACGGTTGGCGGACAATCCCTGATGACAGAGCGCGGTCAGTGCTCTGCAGAAGAGGATGGTTGCCATGAGTACTGAGAACGATGACGTGTCTCGCCGCGTGGCGCTGCTGCGTCGAGCCGCAGAGGTTTGCCCCGTTGATGTCGCCGCGCACCGCGACCTCGGGTGGTTGCTGTTGGAGCTGAAGCGATACGAGGAGGCGTTGCCATTCTTCCGCAAGGCCATGACGTTGGCACCCAACGACGTTGAGGTGTGGCGAGGGCTGATGCGCTCATACGCGATGTCGGACATGGCTGTAGATGCAATGGCCCTGGGCGAGGACGCGCTGAAGCTCTGGCCGCGCGAGCATGAGTTCCGTTTCAATTTGGCAGTGACCTACCTGGATAACGGCCGACCGCATGATGCGGCTCATCTCTTCAGCCGCCTGGTGCGCAACGATCCTGAGAGCCCCGTCGTTCATGCGATGGCCGGTGTCGCCTTTGCGTCAATTGGCCGAAAAAGGGCGGCAAGGCGCGAACAGATGTCGGCGCGTCAGCTCGGTGGGGAAGACCCCGCGGTAGAGCGGCTGTTGGGCGAAATCGACGAAATCCTGGGCAGCGGCCCAAAAATGAATCAGAAGAGTAGGTCGGCACAGAGGGGAGGCACTTGAAAACAAGCAAGCACGACGCACCAAAGCTCTCAAAGTCCCGTTACATCTCCGGCCTTCAGTGTCACCTCCGGCTCTGGCACGAATGCTACAACCGCGAGCTCGCGGGGTCCGTGGATGCGGCTACCCAAGCGATCTTCGACACCGGCCACGAGGTTGGTGTGCTCGCCACAAAGCTGCACCCGGGAGGCCTTCTGATTGAGGCCGACCATTTCCACCACGAGGACGCGGTCAAACAGACGCTTGTTGCCTTTGCCGATCACAAGCTCCCGGCGATTTTTGAGGCCGCGTTTCTTCATGCTGGCGTTCGCAACCGTGCCGACATCCTCGTGCGTGGTCGCGGTGAACAATGGGATCTCGTCGAGGTCAAATCCGCTCTGGATGTGTCGGACACCAATGTCGACGACCTTGCCCTGCAACACTGGGTGCTGACCGGCGCCGGCATCGACATTCGAAGGGCCGGAGTACTCACACTCAACCGCGACTACGTGTACGACGGCCGCGAATATGACGTCGACGAGCTATTCCTGCTCCACGACCTCACGGACACCGTGCCGGGCATGGCAAAGGACGTCGCCAAGAACGTCAAGGCGATGCACGAGATGTTGGCTCAACGCGGGCCACCCAAAATCGAGCCAGGCAACCAATGCTTTGATCCCTACGATTGCCCGTTCTACGAGCACTGCACCAAGGGCATGACGTTCCCCGAACATCCGTTCGGCGAGCTCCCGAAGCTGCACCCAACAAAGCGCGCCGCCCTCAAGGCGTTGGGTGTCGAGACCGTCGAGGACGTGCCGAAAACGTTTGCACTCACCGCCCTACAGAAACGTGTGCGCGACTGCGTCCGTACCGGCAAGGAATACGTCGGCAATGCGCTCGCGGCCGTTCTTGATGAGCCCGAGTATCCGATCCATCACTTGGACTTCGAGACCTTCATGCTGGCGTTGCCACGTTACAAGGGCACCCGGCCGTATCAAACGCTGCCGTTCCAATGGTCAAACCACATCGAGAGTGCGCCGGGCCGACTGAAACATGATGAGTACCTGTGCCGGGAAGACAAGGACCCACGACCCGAGTTCGTCGAGACGATGCTCGCGTCGCTCGGCACCAAAGGCACCATCTGCATCTATACGCCCTATGAGATCCGAGTGATCCGCGAACTGGCAAAGGCTTTGCCGAAATACGCCCGACGCCTTCAAGCGCTTGAGGACCGCTGTTGGGACCTGTGCAACGTCATCCGTGACCACTACTACCACCCGGACTTCCACGGCTCATTCTCCATCAAGCAGGTGTTACCTGTGCTCGTGCCGGGCATGAGCTATGAGCGCCTTGCCGTGAAAGACGGTATGGAGGCGTCGCGGGTCTATGTTGAGGCGCTGCAAACCGACGACGCTCGGCGGCGACAAGAAATCCATGATGGCCTGATCGAGTATTGCGGGCAGGATACGTTGGCGATGGTGCGGTTGCGGGAGGCTCTCGCTAAACGGTGATGATGAACAGGCAGGGACAAACCGGCCAGCTCGATTGGCAAAACGTAAATGAAGGGCGAGTTCTGCACGTCCAAGCGGCTCGAGTGCCGCGTGGTTGGCCGGGATGATCCCGAAGACATCTGCCGCCGATGAAAGGCTGCAGTCTGGGCGGCCTATTCATAATCAAACGGGCACGGCGTCACCCAACAACGGTCTCATGGTTTAGGAGATTGAATTATTATCTTGATCGCATCGGCGGTTCCGAATAGCCAGACCAGAGGGGAAAACCGTGGCCGACGTTGATGTCAACTGCCCCGTCCTAGTGCCAAATCAAAGGCAACTTGTTCGGGTTCGGCAACGTGATTACGTCGCCCAAGACGCGGTCGATGGACTGATGATACCCGAACGAGCTGGCCAACAATGCGTTCGTCTCGGATGCCCGAACAACAACCAGGCTCATGGCGCCGTCCATGTTTAGGAACTGCTTCGCTCGAGCCCTTGGTCCGTGGCGGGGGTTGGAACAGGCTTCATTTTGACTGTGTCAAAAAGACGGAGAAGGTTGTGACGGGGAAGCATATGAAGGGCACCAAGCAAGCCGTGTGGCGGTACACGATCTCCGAGACGGCGCGGCAGGAGATCTTGGAGTGGCTGCTCGCCCCAAACCACAAGATCTACGCCAAGGAAATGGCGGCGGGGTTGCATGAGAAGAGGAAGGGGAAGAAGGCGGCCAAGGCCGATGTGGATGAGGGCCGCGGAGCCGGCGGAGAAGAGCAAGGGTGGGAAGCAGAGGGACACTAAGACGCTGAGCTTGTTCGGTGGTGGCAAATGCCGGCACACGACGCGGCGGGCGTCTGCCAAATGATCTTCAAAGGGGTTGGGGTATGGGAGAGCTTCGTGACCATCTGAAGCGGGTCCTTTGCCCTGCTCTGGAGAAGCTGAAGGCCGGCATCGAGACCGCAGGCAAGTGTTGCGCGTTGAAGTCCCTGGATTTCTCCGCCGGAAGCCCGGACTACGCCAACGCTGACGTTCAAAGGCTCTATGTCCTTCGTTACTATGGCGCATATCTCTGCGAGTACCGGCGCATCTATGAGGCCGCCATTCGGCATGTCGGACCACAAGTCCGGGCCGTGTCCGCTGGAGCAGGTATCGGAGTGGATTTGGCAGGGCTCTGCTTTGCGTGCGGCGCTGACAGAGGCGACACGGCCTCCTTGAAATATAACGTGGTCTATCGTGGGTACGACGTCGTTGCATGGCAAGACCAAGTGCAGGTTCCGGGGGTAGATGCCAGGATCTATACAAGGTCCATAATCGACCTTGAGAACTCCGCTGGTGATGCCAATGTGATTCTTTTTCCGAAGTCCATCGGCGACATTGACACGGCAACCCTTGATGGTTTTGTCCGCCGCCTTGCCGAGATCAGGTTCTCCAATGCCAGGCTCGCAGTAGCTTCCTCAGCCAGGGCAACATCGATGGGCGAGGACATAGAGCGCTTCAAGAAGGTCGTTGGTGCGCTCCTCATGCAGGGCTACCAGACTGGCGACGATCTCTCATCCTATTGTGGGTTTGATCCGGTTTCGTGGACACCGATCCAAAGGAGGATACGGTGTTGGACATGGAACAAGATCCCGAAACCAGAGACACGAAGAAGCCGCGCCGGCGTAGATTATTCACGGACGAGTTCAGGGCCGGAGCGGTCAGACTGGTGCTCGACGAGGGGAAGAGTGTCGCACGAGTAGCCAAGGATTTGGACCTGACCGAATCGTCCCTGCATGCGTGGGTGCAACGTGCGCGAGCAGATCGCGGCCAGGGGAAGCCGGGCGTGCTGACTACGGCCGAGCGCGAGGAGCTGTCTCGGCTCCGGAAGGAAAACCGCGAGCTTCGCATGGAGCGCGACATCCTAAAAAAAGCCGCGGCCTTCTTCGCGAAAGAGAGCACCTGAGGTTTGCATTCGTCAACGCGGAGAAGGCCTGTTTCCCGGTGAAAGCGCTCGGTCGTGTAAAGTTTTTTGTGTCTGACCCTGTTTTTGTCAGTTCAGCAACCCCTGGATCACCGCATCGATCGTCGTGCTCGGATGTCCCTTCCGCGTGCGTGAGAGGTATAGGTTGGCCAGTTTCG
>JAKLEG010000433.1 GCA_022703175.1 Myxococcota bacterium
AGGTGGCAGTTACATGCCTGTTATTCCCGGGACGTCGTTGGGGGTTGCTGCCAAGGTTGAGGCGCAGGCCGAGGGGCGATTCGTGGTGCGACTCGGGGAGGATGCTGTGGCCGGTCAGCGTGGGGCACGCGTGGCGCTGGACGCGCTGGATGCGTCTCGCACGGCGTTGACATTGTCGCGCGGTGCACTCGTGGCCCGCGTCAAACCGCGCACGCGGGGTGCAACCTTCGTGGTACAGATGCCGGGGGTGACGGTGACAGTGGTCGGCACGCTGTTTGAGATGGTCGCGGAGCCGAACGCGCAGAGCGTCACGGTCGCCGAGGGCACGGTGCGATTGCGCTTTGCGGATGGCACCGAACAATTGCTGCGTGCCGGCGAACGTTGGGTTACAGGGCCCACGCACACGGCGGTGTCGGCCCCGGTGCTAGCGCTCAGGTCGATGGCGCAGGCGTTCACAGTAGAGGCCGAAGCGGGTGGGCGACCAGAACATTTGAAGGCGAAGGAAGACACACTGCGGAGTGACGCGTTGCCGTCGCCGCCGCCTCGGGATCGTCATGCGCTTAAGTCTCTGCGCGGTACGGCAATTACGCCAGGCGAAGCGAGTGCCGTGCGTAGCTGGCAAGAGGCTTTGGCGGCTGGCGCTTGCGACGAAGCGGAGCAGTTGTTTGCTGCTGCCAGAGACGCGCGTGGGGGAGGTGCTGCAGAAATCCTGACGCAACTCGCCACCTGTTATCTATCCCACCAGCAGCCCGCGGCAGCGCGGAAGTTGTTTGCCCAAGTGGCCGAACGTTTCGCGAAAACCGCGGCTGGCGCCAATGCCACCTACGAGATCGGACGTTTGGCGATGACCCAAGGTGAACGTGAGCAGGCGCTCGCGGCGTTCGGTTCGTACTTGCGGCAGCAACCGGGGGGTGTGCTTGCCGCGGAGGCACGCTTTCGCGTCTGCACGCTCGAAATGGAGCGCGGCGCGGCTGATCCTGCTCTCAGTTGCCTTGCGGAACTACGTCGCCGTCATCCCGAAAGTGACCGCGTACACGAGAGCTACTTCCTGGAAGCCACGGTATGGCGGACGCTAAAGAACGACTGTGGCGCTGCCAAGGCGGCCTATGGCCGCTATTTGGAGCGGCCAGGCAGCTACACCAAGCAGGCTGAGGCGTGGTCGCGTTGGTGTGACGCGCATTGAGCCCACCTAGCGGTTCATGCCCCAACCGCCGTTTCCCGTGAAATCAATATGGAAACCGAACGGGAAGGTGACGGTGCCATCGGTGCCCACCAAGGCCTTGGGCGGGTTAGGGAACGGGGTGGCGCGCTGGAAAGCCGCCACGGCTTCACGGTCAAGGAAGTCGATGCCGCTGGATTGGACGACCTCGACGTGTTTCAACTCGCCATCGCGGTTGAGCGTGACGTTGACGACCGTGACGCGGGCGCGGATGCCGTAAATGTTGCCGGTCGGGTCGCGGCGTCGATACTCGGAAAGTGGATCCCAATTTTGTGAGACGCCCCGTTTCATGCGGTTGAAGTATGACGCAAACTTGAACTCGCGGGAGTTCAGGAACGTGCCTTCGCCTTCGTCGACGCCTTCCACATAATCATTGGATGGAGCGCCTGCGATGCGCGCGAGCACACCCACAGGCGGTATTAGGTTTACCGTGGACGGTGAGGTTCTGGGGTCGTTGCTTTCGGAGTCCGGGTTTTGGCCGTTCGGGTCGCCCAACGACAATTGCAAGCGATCGCTGTTGCCCAACAGAGTTTCGGTGCTGCCTTGGTTCTTGAACTTGCCGGAGGCGGGGTCAAAGGCCAGCGCGACGCCTTGGCGCTTTTGGATATTCGGGATCTCTAGGGCCAGCCCTGGCTGCTGGTTTGGCTCGCCGGGGCGTGGTGTCGTCGGAGCGGTTACAGCCACCTTGTCACCGCTGCCCAGGTTGGGGGGGACATCGGCGGGACTCTTGTCTGTGACCGTTAGCTCGTTCATCGCATTGCCGTAGTCTTTCTGGCGGTGTCGGCTAACCGACTCATGCTCGGTGCGGGTGTTGTGCTCCGACAAGAAGCGAGCATTTTCAGGGGCGCGGTCGTCGGGTGAGGGCGGCAGATCGACCACCTGGCCGGTCGCCTGTTCGAGTTCTTTCTTGGCCTCTTCGTCCTTTTTACGCTCGGCTGCGGCTCTGCGGCGTTCCCGTTCTGCAGCGCTTGCCATCGCTAAGGGTTGTTTGCTGCGGTAGGGGCGTACGACATTACCGTCGACGGTGACGAGGCGCACCTTGGTGGTTTTGAGGGAGGGCGGGTTCGGCGCGATGAGGCGAGGCACAACGTAAACGGCGCCGAATAAGTGGATCACCACGGCGAGCGCAAAAAACCAACCCAGGCCTGCGAACCTAGGCTCATGTGTGTGCCGTTGTGACACGCCGCCTCTTGCCTCCTTTTGGCTCGCGCTCTAAGCCACTCATACGTTAGGCCCTAGGAAAAGCGTAGCGACCGGGATCAAAAGGGTCAAGGCGCGAGTCGCTGCCCGTGCGGCGGCTGCGCGAGTGTCTAGGGGGCCGTTGCTGTTTGGGAACGAAAATGTCTGCCACGCAACCAAAACGCCTCTGGTGACGATGCTTATGGCACGGCCGTGTGTCTTCAACGCGGTCGTGCGGGAGCAACGATGCCGAGCTACTACACCATTATTGACGGAATCAGGTACAAGCGGGCGTTGCTTGAGGCCGACCGTCAAGCCACCGCGAAGCCGGGAGACGGTCGCCATAGCGTGGCGGATGCGGACCATCTTGCGGACGTGTTGTACGCCGGCACAGGCAACGCCAAACAGGTGCTAACACAAATCGAGCGCGACACGGTGGCCTTTATTCGGAAAGCGGGCAAATGGACCGCAGCCGCGGATCGGCGCTTCCTGAGTCGTGTGCCGGATGCCCCAGCGCTCAAACCTTGGCAAATCATTGGTGGGGGCACCGTCGTTCAACCGGACTTCACCGCCGTGGCGGAGCTCGCCAAGCCTATCTTGGCGGCGCACGGCATCTCAGCTCTCACGGTGAAGATCGACGTGCGTGAGGTGGAGGCCCAGGCAGCGGCGTTCGCGGGTTCGGTAGGTTTTGTGAGCGCCCTCGACTGCGCGCTTGTGAGCTTCTTGCACGATGGCGATCGCTCCGCGAGTCCGGTGATGTTGGCGCAAGAACAGATCGCTGGCGAAGGCTCTATGAACGGATTCACGGATGCCGATCGTGCGGTGCAAGACCTCCTGAACCGCCCAACCGCGACGCTTGCGCTTGTCAGCCGTGCGGACATGGTGCAGGCGCCGAATGGTGATCCCAACCGAGTCTTCCCGCCCGAGGAGGGCGAGAAACCGGAGCAGAGTTGGCTGTTCTCGTTGCGTGTGGACGATGGCGACATTCTGCATTGGGCCATTGTCGATCGCAACGCCGCGCAGCCGACCTACAACTACGGTTTTAACTAGCCAAGCCGCGTTGCCTGAGGGGGCTTCCCTGCCAAGGTAGCGACTTTAGGGCCTTCACCCCCCCTCTTGCTGACGCTGCACAGGCGCGATAGGGGCGCCCCATGAATACGAAGCGCGCCATTGTTGTGGGTGTGTGTCTCGCGACGCTGTTGTCGTGTGCTACCGAACCACCGGCCGTCGACAGCCCGCCAGGAGATCCCGCCGTGCGAGTTGATCCCATCACCGAGGCGATTGATGGATTGCTGCAAAAGCACGGCCCCGCCGAGCGCCCGCGCATCGAAAAAGGCGTGCGTCAGGTGGCGGCGTTGTGGCGCCAGGAAGACGGCGAGTTCAAGCGTTTTGCGCTCGACAACTATGTTGCCACAGGTCCCGAACGTGAGGCGTTGCTGAATCGCTTGGAGGCGCAACTGGAGCAGATCGATGGCCACATGCAGGAGATTCGCCGCGAGGTGCGTCGCCCGACCGACGTGGATATTGGGGCGCTGTTGCCAGTGGACACGCTGTTATCGGCCTGGGAGCCATCCGCTCACGTCACCGAGGATCTGTTTGCGACCAAGGTGGGTTTTGTAGCGCTGCTTAATTTCCCATTGTTGTCGTTGCAGGAGCAGGTGGCGCAGAGCAAAACGATGACGCGTAGCGATTGGGCTGCGGTGCGTTTGGCGGAGCGTTTTGCTCGGCGGGTGCCAGCGGCCGTGCAGCAGGAAATCGCAGCCGTCGGTGCCGCGGCCGATTCGTATATTGCTGACTACAACCTTTGGATGCATCACGTGCTGTCCGAGAGAGGTGAGCGACTGTTCCCGAAAGGTAAGCGCCTGATCTCTCATTGGAACCTGCGCGATGAGATTAAAGCAGCATACGCCGACAAGGAAGGCGCCACACGGCAGCGTGTGATCGCCAAGGTGATGGAGCGAATTGTCACCGAGACCATCCCCGCAGCGGTGATCAATAACCCTCACCTTGATTGGGATCCGTTCGCCAATCGCGTGACGCTGGCGCCCCCTGAAACGTTGGAAGCCGATGCCCCCAAGGTGAAACGCGCGGCTGTTAATGATCCCGAGCCCGATACGCGCTACGCCCATTGGCTCAAGCAGTTTGAGGCCGAGCGTAAGGCTGATCCCTTTTCACCCAGTGCGCCCACGGCCATTGTGCGGAGTTTCGAGTTGTCGCGCAGGCTTGGCGAAGAGCATGTGCGGCAGATGCTGGTGGAAGTGCTCACCGCGCCGGTTGCCCAAGAGGTGGCAGGGATCATTGCAAGGGATCTGAAGAAGGGCGCTGGACGAAGCCTGGAACCGTTTGACCTGTGGTACGCAGGCTTCAGGCCGCGCTCGCAGTTCAGTGAGAGCGAGCTCGATCAAAAGACGCGCACTCGCTACCCAACTGCAGCCGCATTTGCCGCGGACATTCCGCGCATCCTCGAAGATGTGGGCTTCGACGAAGAGCAAGCGTCGTTTTTGGCCGAGCGAATTCGCGTGGATTCGTCACGCGGTGCCGGTCACGCGATGGAGTCGCGGCGGCGCGGTGATTTCCCCAGGTTGCGCACTCGCGTCGGCGCCGAAGGCATGGACTACAAGGGCTACAATATCGCGGTGCATGAACTCGGGCACAACGTTGAACAGGTGTTGTCGTTGTACAAAGTCGATCACACGTTGCTGCAAGGGGTGCCCAACAACGCTTTTACTGAGGCGATCGCGTTTGTGTTTCAGGCGCGGGACATGGAATTGTTGGGCCTGTCGAAGCCGTCGAAAGACACCCGCGATCGCGCCACGCTCGATAGTTTCTGGATGACGTTTGAGATCGCCGGTGTCGCACTGGTCGATCTGGGCGCCTGGCATTGGTTGTACGAACATCCGAATGCGACCCCGGCCGAGTTTCGTGCGGCGGTGCTGGAGC
>JAKLEG010000434.1 GCA_022703175.1 Myxococcota bacterium
GACGTGGCTTGCAAACACCTCACCATCCCGTTGCATCTGCGCTAAGCGACCCTGGCAGGCTGCACAGGTAGAAAGATGCGCCTGCCACACTGAGTTTTCTGGCTTGGCGAGGTGTTGCTCCAACGCCACATCGGAGGGACAGCGCGTGCTCATAGGGCACTCCTGTGCAGGTACTTTTTGGCCTGCGCAAGGAAGCGTTCGAGTTTGCGCGCCACCGTGCGCCTAGAAACGCCTAAAAGCTCGGCGAGCTCATCTTGCTCCATGCCATCCACCAAGCTGCCGACGGCAATGGTAGCCGTCTCACTATCCACGCGCGCGAGCAACTGCTGGGCTAATTGACGGCTGGGCATGTCATCACGTTGCGCGTAGGGATGGAGCTCAAAATCCCCGGGCTGTTCGCCGTGACGAGCTTGGTTGCGCAATTGATTGAGGCAGTGGTTGGTGGCCACCCGATACAACCACGGCACCAGGTCGGGGCGGCTATCGAGTTGTTGGATGTTTCGTACCAGCTTCATAAAGACCTCTTGGGTCGCATCCCGGGCCGCATCCCGGTTCTTGAGCAGCCGTAGGCAGCGGCGGTAAACCACCGCGCCATGCTCTCGATAGAGCTTGGCCGCTCGCGTCTCGTGCTCAGTCACCCATCGCTCCTGCCTGATAGACCCCGAAACTCCGAAAGATGTGACAATAATCACTCCAGAATTTGCGGGCCCGATGAAATCGCACTCCAGGCGCCTCGTGGCCAACGTCAGCCCAACCAGGGCCTATGGCTGGCAGCTCGCTGATTCAACTGGCTGGTGCGTCCTTACGTCCCGGTGTAAGCAAGGGTCGTTGGCGTAGCGTCAACATCTTGTAGGCTCTGGGAGGAGAGCACGCATGAGCGGACCCGATGATTTGAAGACAACGCGTGCAGATGCCACGCAGCCACATCAAGGTGTAGAGGGCATTGTCGCGGCGCCACATGGACCGCGCAGCGAACCCTCCTATGAGCTGGGTGAAGTCGTGGTCGCCCTCGACAAGCGTCCCGAGAAGGCCAAGACCAACGTCGGCGGCCTCATCGCTTGGGTGCTGCTGTTGGTGGCCATTGCTGCAGCGACCTTCTTTGCGTTGCGCTTCTACCTGCCGCTGTTGGACGAACGAGCCGAGCGGATACGCGAGCTCACGGCTGCCAAGAAGGACAACGAAACACTCGCACGCCAAGTGGAAGAGCTGCAAAACCAGCAACGGGACTTGGCGGCACAGGTGGCCAAGCGCGAGCAAGAGCTGCAGGCCTTGCAGAGCACCCAGGATGAGCTGGCCGGTAAGCTTCAGGCCGAGATCGACAAGGGCAACGTCGCTATTTCGCAGAGCAAGGGTCAAATCGTGGTGGATCTGGTGGACAAGATCTTATTCCCTTCGGGTGAAGCGGAACTCGCCGACTCGGGAAAAGAGATCTTACGCCAGGTGGGTGAAATCTTCCTGAAGGTGCCCGACAAGGTGATTCAGGTCGGTGGACACACCGACGATGTGCCTATCTCACCAAAGCTTATGGAACGCTTTGCTAGCAACTGGGAACTTTCGGCAGCGCGCGCGCTGAACGTGGTGCACTTTTTGGAAGACGACGTAAAAGTCCCAGGTGCCCGTTTGATGCCGGCTGGCTTCGGGTCGAATCGCCCTACCGCCAGCAACAAGACGCCTGCGGGCCGCAAAAAAAACCGTCGCATCGAGGTGATCTTGTTACCGCTTTTGCCCCCCGGCCGTTAACAAGCGCCGTGCACCCACTGGGCAGCCGGACTATCGTAAATGATGCAGCAGCCAAGCCCAGCGTGAGAGGCACCACCGAACGAACCACCCGGGCGAAGTGCAGGGGTCTGCACCTTGTAAGTGTTACGCGTTGGAGGTGGGTGGCGTCGGGGATGACGCGGCGCGCTTGCCTGGCAGGCGCACCTTAAAACACGCCCCTTGGCCCGGTTCCGACTCCACCACGATGTCGCCTTGATGGGCACGCACCAACTCCCGACTCAGGCTCAAGCCGAGTCCGGTGCCCTGCCCCGGTGGCTTGGTGGTAAAGAACGGCTCGAACAACCGGGTACGAACCTCGGCCGGAATACCAGGACCGTTGTCTTTGATTTCAATCTCGGCGAAGCCATCGTCGAGCGTACGGGTGGTGACCCACACCTGGCCACCAGCGCCGACGGCCTGCATGGCGTTTAGCAGTAGGTTCAACAGCACCTGTTGGATCTGACCTAGCGACACTTCCACAATCGGTGCGTCACCGTAGATGGGGGTCAGCCGCACGCGCCCCGTGCTCATTTGGTGAGCGATGAGCCGCACCCCTTTGGCCACGACGTCGTTTAACAAAAGCGGCGTGCGCTTGCCTACATCTTGGCGCGCGAAGCTCAAGAAGCTCTGAATAATTTCCAGGCAGCGATCGGTTTCGCGCTCGATCATGTCGAGCGACTCTTGTTGTTGTTTAGGGTCGTCTTTGAAGCGTTTGCCGAGCTGGGCAAAGCCACGAATGGAGGCCAGCGGGTTTTTGACCTCGTGACTCATGCCAGCACCCAGCTGACCGAACGCCGCCATCTTCTCCGATTGAATCAGCTTGGCTTGGGCCTCACGAATCTCTTTGGCCATGCGCGCAAAATCATGAGCCAGGTCGCCGATCTCATCATTGCCGCGCGCCTCAAACGACACCCGATAATTACCGCGCGCAAGCTCGGCGGTGGCTGCCGACAGCTGTTGGATCGGTTGGGTTAAAAGCCGCGCAAATACCAGGCTCAGTAGCAACGCCCCCAACAAGATGCCCACCCCAAACAAGAGAGACAGCCGGACCAATCGTCGGGTGGTGGCGTATGCGGCATCGCGATCCAACTCGGCCACAACTGTCAGGCGCCCCACCTCGGCTCGCGCCCACGCTCCCAACCGACCATGGCCCTCTAGATCATATTCCACCGCGCCTTTCGGAGCGGCCTGCTGTGCGAGCGATCGGGCCACCGCGGGCGTCCCCAACATCGACACCCGATTTAGCACCTGCTCGGCATCCGGATGCAGCACCACGTCGCCATTGGCATCCACCACGAAGGCATTGAACACCTGCGAGGCACTAAACATGCGCAGCAGCTCGCGACTGGTCAGATCGCCCACAACAAACCACGGCGGCCGGTGACCGGCTGTGCCAGGCGGACTGATCGTCAGCGTCATGATCGGCGCTGAAGGTGGCAATGAGCGATTCGACACCATCACCGGCTCACCCCCGGCCATCATGAGGGGCGCAAGCTTGTCCAAGTCATCGAGGTCGGTGGGCGACAACTCCAACGGCGTCAAACGCTCGGCACGCACAAACTCGCCCAGCAGCTTGCTGTCGCCGCGCTCGGTGGGCACGTATAGACGTACTCGCAACAAGGCCGGGCTCGCAGCGAACAGCTGGTCAGCAAAACGTGCGCGCTCAACTTCTTGCTTCGCTTCGACACTCAACCCACCAAAGAAACGCAGCAACTCAGCGTTGTTGTCGATGTTGGCGCGGACCTGTTCGGCTAGCGTGGTGGCCAAGCGCTGGCTTAAATCATAGGTATAAGCTCGACGATCGGCGTTGATGAGTGTCACGGCCAACGCCAGGTAGGTGGCCATCGCCGCCAGCAGCAAACCACCCATCAGCAGCAAAAGCTTGATGCGAATCGGAATTCGCAAGGCTAGTTTCATAGTCGGAGCCGATATTCCACGGTGGGCGACAGGCCCGTGCCGTCATAGTCGAAGAGCGCGTCGCTGGAATGCAACCATTGCACTCTCAGCATCAATACGAGGTCACCGCCAGCAAAGTCCCGCAATACTCCTCCGCCTAGTTCTGCCCCCAAACCCACCCGCGTACGGGTCAGCGCAGCAGCCCCAGAGCGCGTCAGGCGCGCGTGCATCAAAGCTGTCACCAAGCCAACCTCGACAACCGGCGTGACCGAAGAAAACGGCCAGTGTCCTTGGGCCCCGAGGGTAAGCGGCACGGTGTGCTGCGTGGCATCCGGACCAACGGCCGAGCCGATGGTGGCTTGGTAGTAACCCAGACGCCCGACCACCGAGAGCTGCCATGATGGCCGAGGTTGCCAAAGGTCGTAGCCAACCTCGAACGCAGCGTGGAGCGAACCCGTCGAAGCGAAGTCGGTAAACACCCCCAACGCCCCACCTACCCGCAGAGGCGAGCGTCGCACGGGTATTGTCGGCTTTTGGGCTGGCGTTGGCTCGACCACTGGCGGAGTCGGTGTCACCGGGGGCTTAGCGTCGCGGGACACGGGAGGTGGCACCACGACAGTCACCGCTTCTGGAACGGCCGGTGGCGGCGCGTCAATCGCCAGGCTCTGCGGATCGCTCCATGCCGTGCGCGTACCCTTAGCGTCGATGGCCCGACAACGCCATTGCAGCATGCCTGGTTGCTCCGGAATAACTTGTGCCTTGGGGGCTTCAGTCTGCAACTCCAACGCTTTCTTGAGCGCATCCCCGGTGATGCTGAGGTTGTAGCCAACCGCACTTGCGAGGCGGCGACAGATAAGCGTCAACTGCGGCGGCGGGCTCGTAAAGAGCACCGGGGTATGACCCTCGTAGGGTAGCGCCCGGGGAACGCCTAGCCGCACCTCCAAAGCTCGACTCGTGGACCACAGCGACCACTGGCCGGCACTGTCGGCGCAACGTGCCTGCCAGGACAGTCGAGCCACACCCGCAGGCTTGAAGGTCGCCCGTCCGCTCTCGGTGGCAAGCGTCGCAAGTGGTTTGCCTTCCTCATACAGCTGCACCTCACAGCGCGCTGTGTTTTTCGGTTGGCTAACCACAAAGGTGAGCTCCGGAACGCTCGCACCGATATCGACGCGCGCATCGTCGGCGGGCTCCTGCAATGTAGGAGCGTGGACTCCCAACTCCACCGTTTTGCTGGCGCTCCACAGCCCCGTGCGCTCTTTGACGTCGATGCTACGCACTCGCCAGTAGTACGGGCGCGCCTGCGGAGGCGTGAAGCGATAAAACACCGCCGTTACTTTGTCGGTGACGACGAGCTTGGTGAAAGCTGCATCTTCGGCGATCTGCAGCTCGAACCGATTGATCCCCGGCACTGGGCTCCAACGCAACGTGACGACGGCATTGCTTGCAGCCGCGGCATGCGCCACACCCCAAAGCAAACGCCAGCCCCAATCCAGCAGGCCCTGTTCACCCCTGTCAGGAGGCTTCGATTTGGGCACCTCGATTTCCGGGTCGAAGAGCTTGGGCGCCTCGGGAAGTGGCTCGACGATGAGACGAAACGGAATCGGCTCAGAAAATGGCGGAGCGCGACCCACCACCGCGCCGCGCACGCGCCATAAG
>JAKLEG010000435.1 GCA_022703175.1 Myxococcota bacterium
AGACTGAACTCACCTCACCGCCATGCCCCACAACATTGGGGAGCGCGATCGACATGTTGGATGGCAGTTGGGGCGATGCCAGCGTCTCTGTGGCTGCGCGGTTGGACACTAGCTGCGGCAGAGCACAAATGGTGGCTGCCGTGCGTGTCTCCCTCGATTCGTGCGTGGCCGCATATGGGTGTGTCCTCGACTGGCAGACCAACGCGCTATATGCCGCAAAATGGAGCGGCTCATGCTCTGCTGGTAGCACTCAAACCGTCAGTGTCGGGGGGCTCGAATTGGGCGTTTGGTACACTTTGGTGACGCAGGCCCTCGGCAACGTGGTTACCTGCACGGTCGCGGGGGGTGATCTTCCCGATGCCATCGTTGTCACTTACACCGATAGCAGCAGTGATGTCCTTGCGCCTGGCAGCATCAGATTGAGCGTCAGCCAAGGCGCCGGCACCTTTGCGGGTTTCGCAGCCATCGCCGAGTAGTGGCGCCGTTACGTGCGTTTCTTGTCGAGTGGGGCAAACAGCTGCTGGACAACTTCGCGGACGCTGAGGCAACCCGTTTTCGCCAAGATGCTCTTCGTGTAGGTTTTGACGGTTTCGGGTTGGACACCCATCCGCTCGGCGATTTCGCGCCGCGGCAGGCCCTGTACAGCGAGCGTGAGGGTTTCGGATTCACGGGGACTTAAGCCCCAGGTGGGTACCACTTGGCTAACGGCTTCGGGAATCCCGGCGATGGTACTGCGCGCAGCTTTGCGGGCCTCATCGATAAATCTACGGGTATTCTCGGTGGTGATGGGCTTGGCCACGTAGGCAGCGCCCAGCGCATGAACCTTGTTGATCACATCGGGATCGATCCAGCCGGTGAGCACCATCACTGGCGCCAGTGGGCATTGGCGGCGGACGCGTGCGACCAAATCGAGGCCGGAACCATCGGGCAGGAGCAAGTCAATGCAGGCACCACCCCAGAGTGGGAAGGCAACCAATAGGGCGTGCGCATCCTTGGCGGTATGCGCCACATGCACAACCCCGTCACGTCGTAATTGCCGTGTGACACTGCGCGTGATCACCGGGTCATCGTCTACGACGAGGAAACTCAGCGCAGGTTCAAGCGCCATCTAGGTGTCCCCACTCCGCCAATCTCCCCGCCCACATCGATACAATAGGGATCATATGGGTCTGGCGCCCGCTGGCCCATCCCCCATGGCGGGGGATATCGGCCGCTTTGGAGCTCATGCTACCGAGGTTCGCGTATTTCGAAACCCTAACGAGAGTGAAGAGGCACACCTATGGTCGAACGACATGAGCGACCAGCTGCAGCGCACGCCCGTGCCATCCTTGTGGTGGACGACGACGCTGACGTGCGTAGGTGTATTTGCCGATTGTTAGAGCGCGCCAACCATGTCGTGCATGCGGCTTCCGATGGTGTGGAGGCGCTTGTTCGCCACGCCGAGGTGGGCACGGACTTGGCGCTCGTACTTCTCGATCTTTCGATGCCACGCATGGATGGTGTTGCCACGTTGAGAGAGCTGCGCAAGCGCGGTGCCATCATGCCCGTGCTTATTTGTTCCAGCGCCGTGACACCCGCGCAGAAGAGTGAACTCGATCAACTGGGAGTCGCAGGGTATCTCAGCAAACCGTTTCCGCTCGGCGAGCTGCTCGGCGCCATCAACCTTGTTTTGACTGTGCGCTAGACCGAGCGTGTGTCTGTCCTGAGTTTCTGTCCAGACGTTTTAGAGAGGTCACACGTTCTTCAGACGGTTCGTCGACCCCTGAGGCCCGCGGCCAAGCGATGTTGCTACTCCCCTTGGGGTTCCGGTGCCGGTCGAACCATGGTGCTGTTGGGATTGCAGGCGATGCACGGGGCACAGCGGATTTGACTGTTGGCACATGTGCACGGGCAGGTTTGACAGCCGTTCCGACGCGCAGCGCTGCCGCAGTGATTTCCTGCTGCCTTTGCTCGCACTCGGTGCAGCGGCCCATGCCATGTCGCCGTTGAAGAATGTGTCCTCATCGGCAACTGGCCCGGATTAGCCCCTACATACAAAAACGGGGACCTAGAATTGCTTCTAAGTCCCCGTAATCGTTTGGTAGCGGGGCATGGATTTGAACCATGGACCTTCGGGTTATGAGGTCGCATTCTCCACCTTGCTCAACTTGCGACCCTTGTAAATTAGCATGTTATGCGCATCGCTGTCTTGCGGAACTTGCCATTCTTGCCGTTTTGCGCCGAGTATTGGCCCCATAATGGCCCCGAAGATTGACAACTTGATCCTCTCCAGGAAACGCAAGAAGACCGCGAAGAAGCGCGCGCAGTTGGCGCCACTAGCTCCGCTGGCGGAGGTCAGCCGCACCATGCTGCGTCTCCTCTATCTGGCAGCACGCAACGAAGCCCGCGGCCACGATGGGCATGTCAGCGACCGATTGGTAGTGCGGAAGGAGGCAGACCTACTCAGAAGGATCACCGCCGATGTTGACGCACAGTATCTGTTGATAAACCAAGAGTTCGCGATGAAGCACATCTGGGGTCTGCTTGTTGATCCGGTGAGTCGATTGATCGCCGACGCGCAAGATACAGCCAAGTGGGCGTTGGCCCGGCAAAGGATCTTCACCCTGGTCAAGCACGAAGTCACAGAACGTACGCGGAACGGTCCGAACCCGAAGCATTTGACGCAAGTGATGAACAAGCTCGACCCGGCATTGGTCAAGGAACATCGCGGTGCAGTGGAGACCGCAACGTGGATATTGGCCGACATCTCCGGCATGAGCCAAAGCGCACTCTACAACTACCGAACGGATGGCGGAGACCTTCTCGATGAGTCAACCGGCGTGGATGCTCATCCTGAGCGGGCGATCTTGCGCTATGTACTGGGCAGCATGAAGATAGCACCTGAGTGCCAAAGGCGTGCGCTCAAGGTGGTTTTTCCATCAGACCATGCCCTGGTCCGTCCCAAACGTAAGCGGCGACAACCAGTTGGGCTATGACTTTCACCTTGTCCGTGCGAAGCGCTTTCCCCCAAAGCGTGGCGTGTATCCAAATGGTCCACAATCGCGGAGCCGTAGAAAGTGGACGCACGTGGAATGACGCCGCACGTACGATGCTGTCGGACCTTGACGCAAGCGCTTGAGAACAGTGACTGACGGGGCCACCGATGTGGCATTGGGCCTGCCGCCGCCTACAGGGGCGACGTTGGCCGCGTTTCTGCAATCTCAACAATCAACGCCGAGTGGTCGGAGACTGGAGCTGCGCTTTCGCGCGGAACGTGACAGTACTCTGCCGACAGTATGCGCGGCGCCAGAGACGGTGAGGCGAGGGCATGGTCAATACGAAAGCCATGCCCCTTTGAGCTGTACCACGAGAATTCGCGCGTCGTGCGATGCCTGTCACGCCACACGTCGACCCAGCCGCGGCTCGTGAGCGACTCGAAACGGTTTGCCGCGATGAAGGTGGTGCCTTCTTCATCCTGCTGGTGAAGTCCCGTGTTGAAGTCGCCACAAAGCAGCGTTGGCAGGCTGTGCCAACTCCGCGTGTGGCGGTCGATGAAATCAAACAGGGGCACCTTCGCCTTCCCACAAGGAAAGTAGAAGGCGACCAGGAGCAAGCCATCTATCTCGATCGCACAACATCGGTGGGCGTTGGGTCCAAGGTCGTTGCCAACGTCGTGCCGCTGCATCGGTTGGCGGCCAGCAATCAGCACGGAATTGACACGAGGCAACGTGCCCGATGGATGCACACATTCAAACCCGCGGTTGCGGCTGAGATGCTCCTCGATCGCCTTGCCCTGCTTGTTGTCTCTGTACTCGGTAAGAACAACTGCGTCTGGCGCCTGAGCATCGATGAACGCCAGAATACCCGGAACGCGGTCCCCGCCACCGTGCCGAATGTTCCAGACCAGAAGCCTCGTCATGGGGGGCGCAACTAACACAGCCCCTGTGCGGCGGCCTAGCGTCGCAGCGTGAACGGCCTTCGATTAGTTGACGCAGCGCTCGCCAAGGTGGCTGGCCAAACGGGAGGCTCAGGCCCGAGACCCTGCGTCCGTCATCGCCGGGCATCGCCGATAGGGTCTCACCGCATGCCCAAAAGCTACGCGTTCGGCCGCACCCTGGACACCAGCATCGCGCTCTAAAGAAATCCCAAGGACGCCAGCCGAATGGTCATGGCCTGCTCAGAGACCTCGAACCTCGACGCCAAGTCGACAACGTGGCCATCGTGAAGCGCGCCGCGCGCAGCTTTTCTTACGTGAGCCTCAAGCATTTCAGACGGCATCAAGAGACTAGCCGCGAACTGATTGGCCTCGATCTCTCGAAGATCGATGCCCTTCGCAGCACGAGGGCCACGTTGCGTAATGTAGTTGCCGTGGTCTACATGCACGTGCTCGCCAGGTTGGTTGTGGTGCCCCAATATGAAGTGCGCAATCTCGTGCGCGATGGTGAACCTTTGACGATTGGGATGATGGTCTTGGTGCACGCAAATCGACGCCGCCCCTCGCTTCGTGATGAGCAGACCGGAAACCTCACCGCCCAGGTCCGCGCGTACAATAGGCAGGCGTAGTCTAGACGCGATCTTCTCCACATCAATTGGAGGCTGCGTTAGCCCATTCTCTTGAACCAAGTGCTCAGCTTTCTGCCGTGCAAGCCCGACTGACATCATCTAACTCCCTTGGGCCTCTTCGAGCTTTCGCACGAGGCTCTTCAGTTTGCTGGCCGGCAGCTTCAACTTGTCCTTCAGTTCAGCACTTACGTCGCAGGTTCCATGGTACTCACTCGGCAGGAGGTCGGTAACATTGAGACCAAGCACCGTTGAGAGCTGGACCAGCGTATGCACCAGTACTCGCTGTTTACCCGCTTCCAAGTTGGCTATAGACGCCCGTGTAACTGGTGGGTCGAGGCGTCCTCCGAGCGTCCTCTGACTGAGACCGAGCGCCATGCGCCTGCGCCGAACACGTCCACCGATGTCTGCATAAAACGACTCGATCTGTTTCACGCGATTTGAGATAGCCACCGAACGATCGCGTGTCAAGTATTGCTGACGCATAAGTACTTCTTGGTTTGTTAGACTTGACAACCATGGCACGGCACCTAGACTCTTCGCCAAACTTGCGGGCGCCTTGCCGCGCCACTGGAGAATGCGATGTCTACGCGTCGTCATGTAGTCCCACATCAGGGTAGCTGGGCAGTCAAGGCGCCGGGATCTGTTCGCGCAAGCTCAGTGCATTCAACTCAGTCGGCAGCCGAACGACACGCCAAAGCGATCGTTGCTGGACGTGGCGGTGGTGAGGTCACTGTGCACAACCGCAGTGGCCAAATCCGTGACTCAGA
>JAKLEG010000436.1 GCA_022703175.1 Myxococcota bacterium
TGCTGCGCAAGAAGGGCGTCGTCGGCAAGTTCGTCGAGTTCCACGGGCCGGGCCTCGGTTCGCTGACGCTCGCCGACCGCGCCACCATCGCCAACATGGCGCCCGAGTACGGCGCGACCTGCGGCTTCTTCCCGGTCGACACCGAGACGCTGGACTTCCTCAACACCTCCGGCCGCTCGCCGTCGCGCGTCGCGCTCGTCGAGAAGTACGCCAAGGCGCAGGGCATGTTCCGCAGCCGGGCGACGCCGGACCCGGTGTTCACCGACGTGCTGGAACTCGACCTGTCGACGGTGCAGCCCTCGCTCGCCGGGCCGAAGCGTCCGCAGGACCGCGTTCTGCTCAGCGAGTCGAAGACCGGCTTCGCCGCCGCCATGGCCGGCGAGTTCAAGAAGGACGCCGCCGAACTGGCCAAGCGCCACAAGGTGCAGGGCAAGAACTTCGACCTCGGCCACGGCGACGTGGTCATCGCGGCGATCACGAGCTGCACCAACACCTCCAACCCTGCGGTGATGATGGCGGCAGGATTGCTGGCGCAAAAAGCCATGGCGCGCGGTCTTGAAGCTAAGCCCTGGGTGAAAACGTCGCTCGCGCCCGGCTCCAAGGTTGTCACCGCCTATCTCACCAAGGCGGGACTGATGCCGGCTCTGGAGTCGGTTGGTTTCCACGTCGTCGGCTATGGCTGCACTACCTGCATCGGCAATTCAGGCCCGCTGCCGCCGGCGGTGAGCGAGGCGGTGCGCGGCAAAGACCTCGTCGTGGCCGCAGTTCTCTCTGGCAACCGCAACTTCGAAGGACGCGTGAATCCGCAGACGCGCCTAAACTACTTGGCATCGCCGCCGTTGGTCGTCGCGTATGCGTTGTCTGGCTCGATGCTCATCGACTGGGACCACGAGCCGGTCGGCGTGGACGTCAAGGGTGTCCCGGTCTTCTTGAAAGAGATCTGGCCAACGCCCGAGGAGGTCTACGCTGCCATCCAAGGGGCGCTCACCAGTGAGCAGTTCGAAACGGAGTACAGCGCGGTCTTCGCCGGCGATGCCCGGTGGCAGGCCCTGCAAGTGCCCACCGGGGCGTTCTTCGATTGGGATGCTAACTCCACTTACGTGCGCAAACCGCCGTTCTTTGAAGACATTCCCAAACAACCCAAGCCGTTGGACGAGATCCAAGAGGCGCGGGCGTTGGCGGTGTTTGGAGATTCGATCACCACCGACCACATCTCGCCAGCTGGCTCCATCCACAAGGACAGTCCGGCGGCGGCTTATCTCACCGCGCATGGGGTGAGCTCCAAGGACTTCAACTCTTACGGGGCGCGCCGCGGCAATCATGAAGTGATGATGCGGGGTACCTTTGCGAACATTCGGTTGAAGAACCTGATGCTGCCGGGGGTCGAGGGTGGGGTCACGCAAAACCTGCTGTCTGGCGCTACCCAATCCATCTACGACGCGGCGATGGCGTACCAAGGGCAGGGCATTCCCCTCGTGATCTTGGCAGGCAGTGAGTATGGCACCGGCTCGTCACGCGATTGGGCCGCTAAAGGTACCATGCTTCTGGGTGTGCGTGCGGTGATCGCCAAGAGCTTCGAGCGGATCCACCGCTCAAACCTGGTGGGCATGGGCGTGTTGCCGTTGCAGTTCTTGCCTGGTCAGGATGCCGCAAGCCTGGGGCTCAGCGGTCGTGAGCTATTTACCATCAAGGGCATCGCCGAGGGGCTGGCACCCGGCAAAAAGCTCTCCGTGAACGTCGTGGCCGAGGATGGCAAGAAGACCAGCTTCGCCGTGGTGGCGCGCGTCGACACTCCTAACGAAGTGGATTA
This sequence comes from Myxococcota bacterium, assembly GCA_022703175.1. GTDB lineage: Bacteria > Myxococcota > XYA12-FULL-58-9 > XYA12-FULL-58-9 > XYA12-FULL-58-9 > JACRCV01. Next base: position 1,811 of record JAKLEG010000436.1, read on the forward strand.
CGTGAAGCATGGCGGGATTTTGCACTACGTGCTCAGGCAGCTAACGAAGTAGTCCGGGTATTTTGGAACTGGCTATCCGCCAATCTTGCGGATGATCCCCATAGCCATATCGTGCAGCAGCTTCGAGATGTTGGACATGCTCTGTAACGTCTGCTGCTGCTTCTGCATGACTTTTTGCAGATCGACATTGGCGAGCTGGGAGTCGTCGCCGATGGTTTTGAGCTTCTCGTCCCACGCCTTGATTTCGGTGTAGACCCCGTCCTCGGTGTCGAACGCGGCGCCCGCCACCTGGAAATCAGGAATCGTGCCGTCCATCGTGGGCATCATGTCTAGGCTCGCCTTGCAGCGTACCGACGGCGGGAACTTGTTCATTTCGACTTCGAGTTCCACGGCCCGCACGCTTTTGAACGTCCCTTCTTGTTTGAATGTGGAGTCGCCGTTGGCTTGGCTGGCGGTGCGTACGCCTGCGACCCCAGCCTCGGTCATCGTCAAAAGCTCGCCGGCATCGGTTTGGCCGTCGCTGTCTTTGTCTTGCCACACCTTGAGGTCGGCAAATTTTTCATCCTCTCGGTTGACGATGCCATCTTGGTTGGAGTCGAGCGCGGCCAGGTCTTCGAAACCATCTTTGGCGGCGCGGCCGGTGACGCTGCTGTCACCAAAGACGTCCTGGGCGTCGACGCTGCCGTTCTGGTTACGGTCCATCACCAAGACGCCGTCGTCTTTGCCCACCCACTCACCGAACAGCGTGTTGCCCATCCCCGTGAGGCTTACGCCTTCACCTTGGGCGGCTTGGATCTCCAGGCCGTCTTTATCGAGATCCACGAGCAGTGGGTCGCGGCGCACCTCGCGTTGCTTGGTTTTGAACCAGGCATCAGCCGCCTTGCGTTTGTTTTCTACCTCCCACTCCTTGATGAGCTTGAGGTATTGGTTCAACTGCATCACGTGCTCGCGCACTTTGGCCTTGAGCTGATTATAAAAGTGGACTTTTTGGGCGTAGAACTGCAGGTCCTTGCTGCTCTCGGCGTAGGCCTCGCGCATCACCGCTTGGATCAGGTCGCCGACGTCTAGGCGTTTGCCGGTGGCCTTGTGGGTGGCGGCCAACACGCTCGCCAAACTCGCAGCCACGGCTTCACTCTTGCCTTTGAGCTTCTCCAGGCTCAATTCAGCGCGCGCTTGTTTCAATACGCTTGCGGGCAGGAGCGCCGCCAATGTCGGGCCTTCGCCCATCGGGTTGGTGCTGTTCACCTCGTTGGCCTTCACGTTGCCAGTGAGGTGTTTGCTGGTGCTCGATACGTGCGGTAGCTCCGGGGTTGGCGCTGCCGGAGCCGCTGTCCTACGCCCCGCTTGGCTGGGCGTCTCTGGCATCAGCTCAGGTGCTTGTCGTTGGCTCGTCCTCTCGATTTTGGTCATGACAAATCCTCTGGGCTGTTCGCCCTAAGTGAAAAATTGCGGAGAAGCAGGACGCCATTTCTGGCGCGAAGACCCGAACCTGCCAGCGCGCAGGGGGCGCAGCAGATGCCGGTTTCCGAGAGGGATGTATGTCCTTGTGGGTCAAGCTATCACCTCGGACGACCGTTGAGCCTCAACGAGACCTTACCGCTGTGCGGAGTTCCGGTTAGGGACATTTATCGCGCCCGCATTTTTGGCTACCCCCACAGATGCGCCAATAATGCAAAGCGTCATCGGGTTCCCATGATTTTTCTTACTACCACCTTGAGCTTTATTCCGAATCTGCCTAATCTACGTCGGTTTTCGGACGGCACATGGGGAGGTCGTGGGGAACACCCACGCTCACATCGCAACCCTTTAACCCACCTATTGGAGGGAAAGACCATGAGGTATGTTTGGACAGCTATTCCGATCGTGGCGCTCTTGATCGGCGCCGGCTGCAGCAAGAGCAAGTGCGAGGACATTTGCGAACAGGTAAACGAGTGTGAGCCGTGTAAGGACGGCGCTGGGAAAGAGATTCCAGGTTGTAAAGATGGCACTGGTTCGGTTGTCGGCCGCACCTTGGATTACGAATGTGACGAGTATTGTCCCGCGATTGAGCAGTTCGACAGCGACGTTAAAAAGGCGACCGGGGTTGATTGCAGCAAGCTGTGGGAGGCTGTTCTCGATTGTTGGGATTCGAAATCGGGCCTCATTTGCGAACCCGCGACCGAGGCGACGCCAGATCCTTCTGGTTGTTGGACCAAAGGTGAGGAGTATCTGGCCTGTGTGGCTCCCTACTGCGATTCGTTTCTCCAAGCGGCGCTTGATGAAATGGCCGCGCGCCAGGCAATCGCTGATCCGTGCGATGAAGAGGCCGCAGCTTACTGCGCCGAACAGCGGGGTGACGCCTGCGTGACCCAAGCCACCGCGACGTGCGACGCCGGCCCCCGGCTCGGCTGTGAAGCCCAAGGCCACGCGATTTGCGACTCCTATTGCGAGCTAACCTGTCCCCCGAACCCCGACGATCCTGCGGATCCACTGGTCATTGCATGTGTCGAAGCCTGTTTCGAACCATGCCAGGTGGAGGTCATCGACCCGTGTATCGGGGACTGTGTCGATGTCGAGACAGAGAACTGCTTGATCGCTTGCAGTGCCCCGCGTTCCACGAGCTGTGCCGCCGAAGCACTTGCTAAGGTGCCCAAGGCGCCGACGCCAAACGACTACTGTTTCGTGGATGCCAGCAGTGTCGCCGACGCGTGGGCGACACCCTTGTTGTTGCCGTTCTAAAGTCACAGCTAACACGACCGCGCAACCGAACAGAAGAGTTAAAGAGGAGAACACAACATGCTGTCGAGATTCATGATCCCCAGCTTGGCTGCCCTGTGTCTCGCCCCCATGATTGGGGCGAGCGGCGCCAATGCTCAAGAAGATGCAGCTACCGAAACCCAACCCGAGGCAACGCCGGCCCCTGAAGCCACGCCCGCCGCAGAAGCTACCCCCGCCGCGACCGAAGCCGCACCAGCAACCACGTCCGAGGTTCCTCCCGCAGAGCCCGTTGCCAAGAAAGATGTCGAAGAGATCGTCGTCACCGGTTCGCGCATTCGCCGCATCGACCTGACGACGGCCGCCCCCGTTACGGTGCTTACCAAGGAACAGCTCCAAGCCACCGGCAAAATGAGCATTGGCGAAATGCTGCAATACCTGCCCGAGCAGGCCAACGGCATCAATATCCAATACAACAACGGCGGCGATGGCTCGACCCGCGTGGACTTGCGCGGCTTGGGGGCCAATCGCACGCTCGTGCTCGTAAATGGCCGTCGTTTCGTGGCCGGCGGCACAGGTGCCGACAGCAGCGTTGATTTGAACTCCATCCCCACCGCGGTGATTGAGCGTATCGAAGTGCTGAAGGATGGCGCCTCGGCCGTGTACGGCTCCGACGCTATTGGCGGTGTCGTGAACATTATCACCAAGAAGAACTGGCAGGGCACCGAGTTCTCGGCGTATGCCGGTGGCAGCCAACGCGGCGATGGCTCATTGTACGACTTGAGCGTGACCACGGGTCAG
>JAKLEG010000437.1 GCA_022703175.1 Myxococcota bacterium
AAGCAGCCACAACCAAGGAGTAGGGCATGGCCCATGCTCAACAGGTGTTTCTCGAAGCGGAAGCCCATCTGCGTGCCGGCAAGTACGTCGAAGCGCTGAAGGGCTATATGCAGTGCGTGCGCGCGGTGCCCGAGTTTTTCCGGGCACGTTTCCGGGTGGCCGATACCCTGTTGTCCTTTAAAGCGCACGCCTACTCGCTAGAAATTTACAAAGCGCTCGCCTGGCACGCGATCAAGGCCGGGCATCCCCTCCAGGGGCTCGTGGCCACCAAGATGGCCGCGGCGATGGACCCTTCGGTCACCGAGGTCATCGACATTACCGCCCAGCTGTACTCCAAGAGCTCCGACCGCGTGGGCGTGGCCGTCGACACGCTGTTTCGGCGCGTACCCACGCCCAAAGACGAGATCAAACCGCTCCCGGAGATGGATGGCCCGACGCTGTTGAAGACGGCAGCCACCGAAGCCGCCACCACCGACACCATGGGCAGCTACCCCGACCAGCTGCCCGGCATCCCGCTGTTTAGCTCGCTGGACGAAGATGCGTTTGTGTCGGTGTTAGCCGGCCTACAGCTCAAACGGTTTGTCGCAGGGCAGAAGATCATCGAAGAGGGGCAAACGGGTGACTCGTTTTTCATTTTGGCCGAAGGCGACGTCGAGGTCAGCCGCAAGAATGGCGACAAGGTCACGAAGCTCGCCCGCCTGCATCCGGGCGCGGTGTTTGGCGAGATGGCGCTCATCTCCAAGGCTCCCCGTACCGCCACGGTGACCGCGCTCGAAGACTGCGACCTCTTGGAGTTGAAGCGCGCGGCCTTGGAGCACCAAGCGCAGAAGTTGGCCAACGTCACCGAGGCCCTCAAGAGCTTCACCCACGAGCGCTTTTTGACCAACCTGTTGGCCACGAGTGCTGTGTTCAAGCCCTTCCCACGGCCGATGCGGCTGGAGATTCTCAAGCGCTTCCAAGATTTCCCAGTGGATCCGGGCGACGAGCTGATTGGTGAAGGCGAGCAAGGCCAGGGCTTGTTCCTGATTCTTAAGGGGACCATTGACGTCACCAAGAAGGGCCCGAACGGCGAGCTGGTCCGCTTGGCGCAACTCAAAGAGGGGGACGTGTTCGGCGAGATCTCGCTGTTACAAGACACCCCCACCACCGCCACCTGCACGGCCTCCACGCGTGGTGACTGTTTGTTCTTACCCAAGCGCGACTTTGCCGCGCTGATTGCTCGGCACCCCGAGATGAAGGGCGAGCTGGCCAAGATCACGACCGAGCGGATCCAAAAGACCAAGCAGATGATGGCCGCCGATGAAGCGTTTGAGATGATTGAGGATGACGACTTGATTATGTTGTAGGGCGCAAGCCTCTACGCATCGGCAGGCGCTGCATTAGAGCCATCGGCCTCTTTGGCGCGCGCCGCGGCGCGACGTTGCCGCTCACGCTCGTAGCGTGACGTCGCCTGGCGCAGGATTTCTGGAGAATCACGGAACAAGAAGCGCGCCGCCCGCCGCACGCTTGCCACGCGCCGCGCCAACAATGTCAGCATCCGATCACGCAGCGAGAGGTCTGCGGAGGCGTTACGCCCCAACACGCGGCCCGACAGCAGAAGCTCTTCGGCGAGGGTCGCCGCTGTGGCGATCAGCTCGACCTTAAAGCTCGGCAGTTTCGTAAGGGTCGCCTGTTCGTGTTCGGCCAAAACCGCGAGATCGGCCAATAGCTGCGCCAATTCGGCAGGGCTTGAAAGCGACGCATCCCGCTGCCGAATCACCTCCCAGGCGGCGTCGCCACGGGTGGTTTGGCCATCGTCCAGCACGTAGCGCAGGGTGTTGGAGAGCAGGGTGGCGACGCTACGGCACTGCGCCATCAAGGCCGCTTGCGGATCGTCTTTGGCGGCCAGCACCATCCGCGCATTCAGCGTGTTCGCCGCCGCCGCCAGGCTCTTGATCTCTTCGGCCACCGTAAGCGGCAAGAACGCCGCCGTCTCCACAAGCCCTGGCCGGTCGTCAGCTGGCTGCCAATAGGTCTCCATAAAGTCGGCAGCCATGCCGGCCTCGTAAAACAACACCGGCAGCGGCATCCCAGGCGTGCCAACCTCGTTCGGGTTCAGGGCAGTGGCCTCAGACATCCAACGGTCGATATGCAGCTGTGACATGACTCTCTCCATGGTTTTTGCGACCCGTGGCCGCGTTGTTTGTTGCCACCCTCCTTTTCAAGTGTCATGCCAACCCATCCAAAACTCGCAACCACTCAAAATTACGACTTTTTTCAGATTCTTTGCCCTCCACGCTGGCGTCCCAAAATGAGACAGTGTCGCAAATTGGGACGCTGAGTGTGTCAAATTGGGACACGGACGTTTGCGGGAGCCATTTTTTCGTTGCGGGAGCTCCCTTTTGCTTTGCGGGTTACCCGCACGGGCCCAACCCATACCCGCAAGGGCTCAAGCCATACCCGCAAGGCACCACCCTGCACCCGCAAAGGCATCACGCACACCCGCAGAGGCAACCGTGTCGGTGGCGGCCCTACAATGCCGCCAGGTGATCGATGAGCCGCAAAGTAGCGAGGTCGAACTCCGCCGCCCCTCGCTGTAGGTCTCCCTCGCCCCAAAATTCGAGCTCCGTCAGACGCGCATCTTTGGCCTGAGCTTCCGCGTGGCGTAAACGCGCCACAACCACGAGAGTGAGCGCAGCGCGCGCGCCCGGCTGTGGTTCCCGACGCATCAACCCCGCCAATCGCAACTCGGTTCGTCCGGGCAGGGCCATGTGAGCCTCAATGAGCTCACGGCCCGCGTCAACGAACGACGCATCAAGAAACAAAGGTATCCCCCGACGGCTCACCGCCGGGGCGGACAGCAGCAGACTCCGCGGCGATTGAGGTTGCGCGGTGTCACAAAACGCCAGCCAGCGATGGTTGTGGTGCACCGCGACCCCCACCTCAAGCGGACACCAATCAACGTCGGCCGCCAACTCGGCCACCGTGCACGCATGCACCTCTACAGCGGCATACAACCGTTCAATCTCCTCGGCCGGCAAAGCGCGAAAATGAGACATCTGCACAAAAACAGACAGCTCGCTCGAACGAATGGCCAAAACGGAGTTGGCAGATGCGTGGGGTGTCATCGCGTCACATGGCCTGAATTGAACGCACAGCATTTGGCGGCGCGGCTAAAGGTCTACAAAGGCAAAGCCATTACAGCACCTGCCCTACCCCTGCAACGCGTGAGGGCGACCTTTAGGCGATGCGGTCAGGCCGAAGGCACCGTGGTTTCAATCCGCGCCCCCGCGTGGGGGGCGACCAAAGAGCTGCACATGCACCGGCAGTTCGAGAAGTTTCAATCCGCGCTCCCGCGTGGGGGGCGACCGCTGCTGCCTCAAGGCGCGCGTAAGAAGGTCAAGTTTCAATCCGCGCCCCCTCGTGGGGGGCGACGTCGTCGTTGTCGGCGCCACAGGCGAAGGTCCAGTTTCAACCCGCGCCCCCGCGTGGGGGGCGACTGCAAAAGCGCAACACCAGCCGAACTCTGGAAGTTTCAATCCGCGCCCCCGCGTGGGGGGCGACAAATGGAGAAGGTCATGTGCGCCGCCATGGAAGTTTCAATCCGCGCCCCCGCGTGGGGGGCGACATGCCGACGTGCGAAAAAACACCAAGCTGACGGGGTTTGACACCCAACCGGGGTAGTTGAGGTGGATCCTGGAAAGGTGGGGTTGGGAGAGGCCGTGATGGGGAGGCTGGGCGGCGCGGTGGCCCCGTGATGGGGGTGCGGCCGGCTGACAGAACCGCGAGCGTGAGCGAGTGGCGGGCCGATAGTGTTGGGTGACGATGATGCCTCCGACAGCGGTGAGAGAGGTCGGCCGCGCTCACGCCAACACGCCTGTCTCAGCTTGCGGCCGGGTGAGGGGGCGCAGGTGTTTGAGTGTCGCCGTCTGCGGGGTCTTCGGCACGCCACCCGCGTGCCTCATCCTACGGTTGCCCTGGTGCGGAGACGTATTGGCAGCCTTCTCTGCCAAAACTCAAGCAGCCTGGATTGCCCTGACGCTTCGCCAACCTGGCGTGTGCTCGGCCCGCCAGAGATCATAAGCCTGCTGCAGATTTAGCCAGAGCTGGGGTGTCGTGTCGAAGGCCCGGGCCAGCCGCAGAGCCATTTCGGGAGTCACTGCGCCGCGCTCGTTAATGAGCTTGGATAGAGTCTTGCGCGACACCCCGAGCCGGAGAGCCACCTCAGCCATCGTTATCCCCAAGGGCTCAAGGTGGTGAGTGCGCAGAATCACTCCGGGGTGCGTAGGCTGCCGCTTGCGTGCCCGCCCGCTCTCAGTGGTAGTCGACATAACCGACCTCGTAGGCGTCGCCATTCTCAAAACGAAAGATGACGCGCCAGTTTCCAGAGACGCTTACCGCCCAAAAACCCTTGAGCTTGCCCTTGAGGGGGTGGAGGTCTGAGGACAAGTCCTCCAGACCCTTGTGGGCAAAGCTCTTAATCACAGCTCAATGTAACCCATTAGGTTACACAGTTCAAGCCCAGTCTTTGTTGGCACCGCTCCCAAAGGGCGCCAAGGCGAGAGACTCGCGATTGGCGAACTGACGCTCGGCCTCAATGTTTTCGAGGTCCTAGAGGAAGTTTCAATCCGCCACCCGCGTGCCTCACCCTACGGTTGCCATGGCGCGGGAGGCGCCCAGGTCGTTCAAGAACTCCGACGCTGGCTCAACACCACTCACGAGCAGGTGATCTCGCGCGCGCGTGCACGCCACATAGAGCAACTGCCGCTCGGTGTCATAAACCTCCTGCAAATCGGCATCGTCCCCAACCGATTCAACGCGCTGCTGCAGAGGTATGACCTCGTCATCGCACGCCATCACCGCCACGGCCCGAAACTTCAGCCCCTTGGCTAAATGCATCGTGCCAATCGACACATGGCCAACAACTGTAACCACATGTTCATCCAGCACTTTGAAGTCATATCCGGCTTGCTTTGCAGCCATGCGTGCGCGTTCGAGTTGAGCCTCGGAGCGGACGAAAATGCCGAACTCGTGTGGCAAAAGGCCCTGGTTGGCCCGCTCGGCAAGCCAATCCCCCACCAGCTTGGCTTCGGCCGCCTCATCGGCACAGGTCGCCACCGTTGGTGCCGGGCCGTTGAACAACGACACCGTCTCGTTGCGTTTGTCGCTGTTACCGTCGGCATCGGCCAGCTCGGCATCCAGCAGGCGGTCGGCGTGCATACGGATCTGGTGGGACGTCCGATAGTTCACGCGCAACGTCCGCGAGCGCCCGCGTACATCTACGCCAAGGGACTTCCAAGAATAGGGCTGCTG
>JAKLEG010000438.1 GCA_022703175.1 Myxococcota bacterium
GCCGGGTGGCAGCGGTGCCGCATCGTCATCTCGAATGGCCGTGATGAGGCCAGCCTCGATCTCCACGCGTTGGTTTAGTTTGGCGGGAGCACCCGTGCCGTCTAGAAGTCGGCCGGCACGTACCACGAGCCTTACGGGAGGCGGCTCGGCGCATGCGCACAGCAACACCAAAGCCCACAGGCTGCGGCTCAAGACGACACCAAGGGCCGAGGAAAGACGCCGGTTTCGCGGAGGATCGCCAGCGCGTCGGTGAGGCCGCGCGCCGCCTTTGGGAATCGGGCCGGGGCAGCACCGCTTGAGTTCTGGCCTGCGCGCGCCGCGTGGTTCACCCGCTCCCAGGCGGTGTCGCAAAGTGGCACAGGAGTTGCGGTCGGGCCATCCAGGCACAAACACAGCAAAATCCAGAGTGGCGCCTCAAGCGTGAGCCGGCTCCCGGAGAGGCGCGGTAGCAGGGTGGCTAGGATTTGTCGCTCCACCACCATCGGCCACATCGGGTTGTCCTGGGCAAGCAACACCTTCAGGTTGTCGATGTACTCGGGGAGTTGTTGGGCCATGGAAATGGGCGGCATTGTATTGGCTTCCGTTACAGCGATGACACCATGAGCCCGCTTCGGGAGCTGAGTCAACAGCCCCTTTCCGGGTGTGCGGTTCGTGCCTACTTTGGCGGGCGATGAACAAGATGCACACCGCGTCCAAGTTGACTCAACCGGGCGAGCCTGCGCCCGGTCAACCCACCCTAGCGCTCACCGACCGCTTGCAGCTCTACCGCGTGATGCTTACGGCGCGTCGGGTGGACGATATGGAGATCCATCTCAAACGTCAGAACCAGGTGTTCTTTCAGATTTCTGGAGCCGGACACGAAGCCACACAAGCGGCGGCAGCGCTGCATTTGCGGGCCGGGCACGATTGGTTCTACCCCTACTATCGCGACAAGGCGCTGTGCTTGGGCATCGGCTATTCGGCGCTCGATATGCTCTTGGGTGCGGTGGGGGCGGCGGCCGACCCCAGTTCCGGTGGTCGGCAGATGCCGTCGCACTGGGGCAAGCCGGCATTGAACTTGGTGGCGCAATCCAGCCCCACCGGCACGCAATTCCTGAATGCCGTCGGTTGTGCCGAAGCGGGGGTGCATTTTTGCGAACAGGCCAAAACCGGGCAAGCCGCTGGGGCGTTTCACAGCGACGAGGTCGTTTACGTCTCCTCCGGGGAAGGCACGACGAGCGAAGGCGAGTTCTACGAAGCGCTCAACACCGCGTGCACCGCCCGCTTGCCCGTGATCTTCCATATTGAGGACAATGGTTACGCGATTTCGGTGCCCATCGAGGTGCAGACCGCCGGTGGGAGCATCTCCCAATTATTGAGTGGTTTTCCGCAGTTACTGCGCTTGGAGTTTGATGGCTGCGATCCTGAGGCGAGCGCTTGGGCATGGTCGCAAGGGGTGGCCTACGCGCGGGCCCGCCGCGGACCGGTGCTGATGCACGCGCACGTGATTCGGCCCTACTCGCATTCGCTCTCTGACGACGAGCGTTTGTATCGACCGGCCTCCGAGCGCGACGCCGATGCCGAGCGCGATCCGCTGCCCAGCTACCGGCGGCGCTTGCGCGACGATTTTGGTGTCCCCGAGGCCACACTCTTGGAGCTTGAGGCGGCGGTCGACCAGGAGGTCATTGCTGCCCGTGATCAAGCCTTGGCCGCGCCGCCACCCGAAGCCGCCACAGCTGAGCACTATGTTTATTCGCCGACGCTGGACGTCACGGGCCCGAGTTTCGAGGTGTTGCCGGTGTTCTCCGGCGAACCCAAAACCATGGTCGACCTGATCAATGCCTGCATGAAAGAGGAGATGCGGCGTAACCCCAACATTGTGGTCTTTGGCGAGGATGTCGCAGACGTTTCGCGTCAAGAGGCGTTGGCCCAGGTGCACGGCAAAGGGGGCGTGTTCAAGGTGACGCACGGCCTGCAGCGGGAGTTTGGCTCGCGGCGTGTGTTCAACTCGCCGCTCGCTGAGGCGAACATCATCGGTCGAGCGGTGGGCATGGCCACACGCGGCTTGAAGCCCGTCGTCGAGATTCAGTTCTTTGACTACATCTGGCCGGCCATGATGCAGCTGCGCAGTGAGTTGGCGCTGTTGCGCTGGCGTTCCAACAACAACTTTGCCTGTCCGGTGGTGGTGCGGGTCACCTACGGTGGCTATCTGAAAGGGGGGGGCGTCTACCACTCGCAAACGGGGGAGTCGATCTTTACGCATATTCCGGGGTTGCGCGTGGTGTTGCCTGCCAACGCGTTGGATGCGAGCGGCTTGTTGCGCACGGCAATCCGTTGTGAAGATCCGGTGCTGTTTCTAGAGCACAAGCACTTGTACCGACAGACTTACAACCGTGCAGCCAATCCGGGCCCGGCGTTTACGATCCCGTTCGGTAAGGCGGCACGACTGCGCGAAGGCAAGCACCTGACGGTAGTCACCTACGGCGCATTAGTGAAACGCACCTTGGACGCCGCGGCCAAGGCCGCCGAAGCCGGCATCGAGGTGGAGGTGCTGGACCTACGTACCTTGTCACCGTACGACTGGGAAGCGATTGCCGAAAGCGTTGCTAAGACTGGCAAGGTGATCGTCGCGCACGAAGATGCCCTGTCGTGGGGCTTTGGCGCCGAGATAGCCGCGCGCATTGGCTCCGAGCTGTTTGAGTTCTTGGATGGCCCCGTGCGACGTGTGGCCTCCAAGGACACGTTTGTTGGTTACCATCCAAATTTGGAAGATGCGATTCTGCCGCAAACCGACGACGTGTTGCGCGCGATCACCGAGCTGCACGCCTATTGAGACGGCGGTCGCACCACGCGCACGCGGCGATTCAACTCCGCAGACACGGTGACGGCGTTGGCTGCATCCACCAGGACATAGCCTGTGGGTTGGACCGCCGACACCAACGGTGGCCCGGCCTCGGGTCCGGCGACAGCCAAGGTGCGCGCGAGCACGTACGCCGTGCCGGCATCAGCGGCGATGACTGTGGCGCTACGGCACAAGGCTTCCAGCGACCCTGAGCCTGGGTGCACCAAGTCGGTGAGGCGTACGCTATCGCGCATCACAAAGCGGACGTAGTCACCCTCGGTGGCGATGGCCTGGTCTTCGAGAGGCACGGCGGCGAAATAGCCCAACGCGCGCGGATCTTGGATGCCAACCCACCAAGGCTTGTCACCTTTGCGTCCCAATGCGCGCACCGAGCTGCCCACCATGACCAAGGCTTGGCGCACCCCTTGTTGTTGCAACAGCGTAATGGCTTCATCCACGGCCAAAGCGGCGCGCAGTCGTCCGAGGCTGAGCGAGCAATTCGGATCGGTAAGCGTCGCGCTGTGGGCGTCGACATTCAGGGCTAGCTTGCGATCGTCGGCTTGCGTGAGGCGCTCCTTGAGGCGTGCAACATCGGCCGCTTGCGGCGTGGTGCGATAGTCCCAGGCACGTGTCAGGCTTTCGGCGGTCATACTGAACAGACCGCCGCTCAGGCTGCCAAGCTGGGCCGCACGCGCAAGCCACGCAAAGGCGTCGGGGCTCAGGACCACGGTGGGCTTGCCGGCGTTGCGATTCACTCGGGACAACTCGGAGTTGGGATCTTCGTCGGAGAGCAGCGCCAGCACGCGTTCGATGCGCGCTTGCGTGGCTGCCAGGAGCGCGGCGCCTTGTGATTCGGTGGGTGGGAAGAAGCTGATGTTCAAGCGCTCGCCAGCAAACTCGCTGGCGCGACTTACCAGCGCAACCTGTGCGGTGGCCACCGCGGTTTGGGAAGCCGTTTCAGGGGTCGTAGCGATGGCGAGCAGCGCGAGGCAAATGGGCAAGTGCATGTGCGGCGTTATACCGTGTAGGGGCCCGGCCGGAAACGTTGACGCAGGGGTCAGCCCTCCTTACGTTCTAGAGGTACCTGCAGAATGTCACGTCCGTTCGGCAAAGGGGAGAACCACGATGATTACCTGGGAACCAAAATACAGCGTCGGTGTGACCAAATTCGATGAGGCCCACAAGAAGCTCATCGGCCTGATCAACGACCTGTACGGTGCGATGAAACAAGGCAAAGGCCAATCAGCGGTGGCCGCGACATTTGTTGGGCTCATCGACTACACCAAGGTGCATTTCGACGACGAGATCGCCACGATGAAGGCGTGTGGCTATCCCGACGTTATAAACCACGCGCGGGTACACAAGGACCTCGTGGACCAAGTGCTGGCACTCCAAACCCGCTTCCAAAAGGGTGAAGCACTGGTGGCCCTGCAGGTGATGGATTTTCTGCGAGGGTGGCTCATGAATCATATTGCTGGCACCGACAAGAAGTACACCGAACATCTGAATGGCAAAGGTGTTCGTTAGCGATTTCAGGTAGATCGAGCTTCTTTCGGGGTGACCATTCGGCCTTGACCCCGACATCCGTGGGGAGGGGTGAGCTGATGATCGTCTGGGAAGACAAGTACTCTGTTGGTGTGGCGCAATTCGATGAAGCACATAAAAGGCTCGTTGCCATGATCAACGAGTTGTACGAGGCGATGCGTCAGGGCAGGGGCCAGCAAGTTATCGCCAAGACCTTCGTCGGGCTTATCGAATACGCGCGCACGCACTTCCGCGAGGAAGAAGCTGCGATGGAGGGATGCGACTACCCGGACGCCGGACAACATGCGCATGCCCATCGGGAGCTGCTCGACCAGGTGTTGGCGTTACAGGTGCGCTTCCATCAAGGTGAGGCGCTGATTGCTGTGCAAGTCCTCGATTTTTTGCGCGGTTGGTTGATGAACCACATCGCTGGCACCGACAAACAGTACGGTCCGTATCTGAACAGCAAGGGTATTCACTGATTCGTTGCGCTCTTTTGTGCCGGCTGGGGTCATCCCACGTCTCGGTTGTGCCTTGGGTCGTTGGCGTGTACTCCGCGGCGCGAACCGCCGCTGTGGTGAGCGACTCGGCGCAATGCTTGACCGCGGCACCCGGCCGGGGTTTACTCGCTCGCGATGGCAATTGGACTCGTCCGGCCTAGGCAGGCTCGGCCGGGTTGCGCCCGCGCAGCAACCTACGTTGCGTGGGGTCGGTTGAAGGGTCGAGGGATATGAAGCTGAACCAAATCGGCGACCTGCCGTTGCCGTACAAAATCGGCGGCCTCGTGGCTCTGCTTTTGGTGCTGATCTGCGTGTTTTTGGTGCTGTTTTTCCCCGCACGCATGAGTCAACTAGGAGAGACCTGGGCGGAGCGTCGCGGCGTTGGCATGGCCAACTTTGTTGCCAACGCGGTCGCCCCGGCGTTGGAATTCGATGACGTGAAT
>JAKLEG010000439.1 GCA_022703175.1 Myxococcota bacterium
GTCGACAAGCAGTTGTTGCACGCGGGTGAGTGCGCCGTGCGACAGCCCCTCCACGGTGACCACATGGCAGCCATGCACGTCGCCTAGGGCCACGAGGCACGAGGCGCAGCTTTTGTAGCGGACGCTGCCGTCGGTTTGGCGCGTGCCTATGAGCACGGTGCACGCCCCGCACTCGCCTTCGCGGCAGGCCTCTTTGGTACCTGGCAACCAAGCGATCTCGCGGATGAAATCGAGCAGCAGGGTGCCGGGATGTTCGGCGGTGCGGATCTTCTGCTGATTCAACACAAAGCACACCATCGGCCCACTCCTTCGCAGTGCGGCGCTACGATAGCCTTGGGGCGCAGATTGCTCAATGGCGGCACCTCACGGCACCACGCTCGGATAGAGCACCAAAACGACGAGATGTTTATTCGGGGGGGAGGTCTAGCAGCTTTGCGGAACGGCTATGTGCTGTGAATGGTTAGACCGGCTGCCATTTTGCATCGGTGCGGACCGCGACTTGATAGACGCCGCCACTTTCGAGTGGGTACTCGCGTACAATGTAGCGTTTGCCGTCGGCCAGATAGCGCTTGGCTTCGCCAGGAGGCGTGTGTTGTTTCACGTATTGCCAGCGTTGCGGCATCGCGCGAGACCAATCGGGCTCGGCCTGATCCAACGTCCAGCTGTAGCGTTGCGGCTCACCCATGGGAGTGGCGACCAGCCATTCCTGAACGAGCCACTTGGTGCCCAACGCATCGACATAACGGCACGTGCCCGGAGCACCCGCCGGCTTCAACCCTGCGACTTTACCAAGGTGCGTTGCGGGACAGAGCATCCGCTTGCCATCGGGGGTCGTGAAATAGTCGGGCTTGCGCTTCATTGCAGCGTATACGCCCTCGGAATCATTAGAGAAATCGAAGTTTTGCGAGGCAACTTTTTGAGCCCCAGCAGCGGTGATTCTCATGGCACTCTCCTTGGGGGCACGGACCCTGGTCCATGCTCTATAAGATATTTTCGGCAGATGGGGCTGTGAGTTGCTACAAATACCGTCTTCGAAGCGCCGCGGCTTCGCGGCTACGGCATCAATTCCTTAGAAGGTTTGCGGGTATCGCTGAAGGGCTTAGACGGTTTCGAGCGCGTGGCGCTTGGTCCAAAGCTTGTCAACTTTGGCTTGGGCATGGGCCACGTAGTCCACCAGGTTGGGAACCCAGCCAGCGTTATCGGTGGCGGCGGCGAGATTGGGTTGGCCGAACGGCACCAACACATGCTCTTTGGGTTTGTTGTAGAAGTCCAAGGCCACGATTTCGACCTGGCCATTCGGGACCTTTACGCCACTGACCCCCACGCCGTTGGCGCTGCCCATGCCCACCGGGATCTTCACGGTCACAGCGTCGTTGCTGGAGGACGCCGAGCGATCTGAGATCGCCCAAGCACCTGGCATGCCATTGGTGATCACGCGATACATCACCTTACCGACGTGCTTGATTTCGAGGTTGGCCTCGCGCAGCGTGCCGTCCATCACCGGGACGTTCACGTAGGCCTTGTGATCGACGAACTTTTCAAGGCTTGGATCTTGGCCTTGGGCAGTGAGTGTACGGGTAACGTAGACCTTGCTCTCCTCCCTCTGGGTGGGCAGCAAGCAATCCAACGACACGCTCAGCTTGGGGCTCTTGTGCAACTCGAAGCCGACGTAGGGGCTGGGCTCCTGCAACTGGGCCGGTTGAATTTCGAAATCGCCCAGTAACTGTCGGGTATTTTGCAGTAACACGCGACATTGGTGCTCAGTAAGCTTGGCTGGTTGGCAGGTGTCTTGGTTTTGTACCTTATGCAACTCGGCCTTCACGAAGTTGCGCAGCTCATAAATCTGCTTGACGATGCTGAGCTCCAAACCGCTCTTGTCGCGCAACAAACTCAGGTTGGCATAGTTCACGTTCGCAGGGATGAGACTGTCGGAGTGGCCCAAGCCGTTCTTCCACACCAGGTTCATCTCGTTGGCATCGTACAACGCGTTGCGGGCGGCCAACGGAGCGCTCGGAAATGCCATCGAGACCGGACGCTGCGGAAATTGGCAGGCAACCTTGGCCACCTCGGTGGGCGAGCTGTTCAACAGGCGAGCCACCGGGGCGATATCTTTCTTTTTCACCGACGCGATGACGTTGGCGCTGGCCTGATTGATTTCGCACAAGCTGACGTTGCCGTCGCGGTTGCCTAAAGCATCGATCACCTTGGCTGCGTGGGTGGCCTTCGAATTTGCATAATCGCCAGTGCGGTGCGGGTAGTTGAGCGTGGCGATCAAAGTGACAGGCAATTCATTGATCTTGGTCATGGGGTCTCCGGCACGCCTATGGCGTTGCTCATCTTATTGTCGCTTCGAACCCGAAAAAGTTGCCTCTTTACACACATCGCGCTGCGCTGCGGCGCCGTCGCAACATTGTTCCACCGACCTCATGCCGCCACGGGCACAAAGTTTCCTAAGTATATTTAAAATTGCCCATTTTTGTCCTCTCGGCCCGCTAACGCCGCCTTGCGGTGGCTTGTCCTTGTGCCGGCAGCTGCTGGTAGCTGCCCAAGATGGAGGATCGAACCATGTGCTTTGTAGCCCCCCTTGCGTGCCTGTTGGGATGGTTCGCAGCAACCCCGGTTTTTGCTGCCGAACCTGCCGGCCCTCCCCATGGTCGTGGCGGCCCTTGCGGTCGCACCCCGCCCCCCGAAGCTCTGGCCGCCTGCACCCAGTTGAGCGCCGGGGCCAGCTGCACGGTGACCTGGCATGGCACCCCGCAGACCGGGCTCTGCAAAGCGCTCCCCAAAGGCACCGGGCTCGCCTGCATGCCCCAACCTCCGTTGCACCACGAACCGCCGGTTCAGGCCGTGGCTGCCTGTGATGGCCTCGCCGCCCAGGATCGCTGTGCTGTGGCGCTGGGCGAGCAAAACCTGGTGGGCACCTGTGAGCTCCCCCCCGATGGCAACGGCGTGTTGGCCTGTCACCCTGCCCACCCGCCGCATGGCGACCGACCGCTGGGTCCACCCCCCGAGGCCGTGGCCGCCTGCGCCAATCTGCTCGTCGACGCCAGCTGCAGCGTCAACCTCCACGATCAAACCGTGAACGGCACCTGCAAAATCGGCCCTGATGGCAACGGCGAGTTGGCCTGCTTGCCTTACGATCTGCCCCTCTGTTTTTTACCACCGCCGGAGTTCGAGCAATAATGGCAATAAAAACAAATAGTTAGAGTCCCCGCCGCGGGCTCGCTAAGGCCTGCGAGTATTGCCAGGCGGTTTTTCTCGTTGCGCCCATGCTGTGCGTCTTGGCAGCCGGCAACGCCGACTACCAGTTCAGCGAGCTCTTGCTGGTGTAGTTGAGGGACGCGAAGCTATTCACCACGCTCAAAGTGCGGTTGCTGCGCCCGGGACCAACGATGTTGATCTTGATTGCCTGCCAGTAGCGATAGCTACCCGCACCATTCGGCAGCGGGATTTCCCGTACCATGCCTTCAGAATCGTAGACGCGCATCGTCACCGGGAAGTCGTACCAGGTGCCGGCGGATGAATACTTGTGCACCGTGAAGGTGTTCACGCCCAGCGCATAGCCTGAGCCGTAGCCAAACAGGTTGATCGCTTCTGGGCCGAAACTGGTGGTGTCGTCTTGCACCAAGCTGGTGGTGGACTTGGTGCCGTTCGGATCGGCGCCCGACAGGTAGTTGCCGTTGTTTTCGTTGAACGACTTGTGCCCCGACCAATAGACATGGAACCGGTTGTTGGGCGTGCCATCGGACGTGACATTTTGGTCGCTGGGTCCCACCACGTGCAAATCGAAGTCGCGCGGCGTTTCCCCCCACAACAGCACCACGCGCACATGCGGCTCGGTGAGAATTTCGCATAAGGCTTGGTTACCGATCAGGTGATCGCCATCCACGGCGACGTTGTCCACGATGAGCTCGAAGTAACCCAGGCGGTTGATATGCAGGCTGTAAGTGCCCGGCAGCAGGTCGGGGGTGCCGGTGTTGAACGTGCCGTCAGCCTGGCTCGTCACGCTGGTCACCACATCCCCTTGCCAATCAAACACGTCGATGACGGCGCCACTCAACACCGCGCCATTGTTGGCATCTACGGCGGTCCCCGAGATGGTCCCAGCGTCGGCGCTGCTTGAGACCAAGTAAATCACACCCACATCCGTGCTCACGCTGACCGTCACGGTGACGTTGCCCTTGTGCGCCCCCAGATAACCTGCAGCGCTCACCCCTAGCTCGTAAGCATTGGCGCCAATTGGCACCGCGGCGAAATTGAAATCGCCGTTCACGTCGGTGGTGAGAGCGGGCCACGTCGCTCCATCACTGGTGCGCATCAGCGTCACGGTCGCACCAACAACATTGCTCAAGTTGGTGTCTTTCACTTTGCCTTGGATACCGCCCACCACGTCGATGCCATCACTGGCCGCCCCAAACGGACTCCAGTTACCCGCGGCATCTCGAACCCGCACCCGCGCGTAGTAATGGGGGCCATGCTGAGGGTCGACAATGTAGTCGTAGGAGGTTGCAGCTCCCAGGTTGATCCCGGTCGCCCCGCCCGCCACCACGTTGCTAAACGTGTCATCGGTGGCCACCTGGAGCGCCACGTGGGTGACATCAGCCGCTGGACTAAAGGTGAAGGTCAACAACAGCTCGCGGTCAATCACGCCCAAGTCGTCGACGCTGCCCGCCACGTCGCTGGTGCTCGGGGCCACGGGAGGCACGGTGTCGACGCTCCAGGTCACCGTGCTCGCCGCAGCCTCGGGTTGCCAGTTGCCTGCCAAATCTACGCCTACCACGCTGACGCTGTGCGGGCCGTCGTCTAGTTGAGTCAGCACAAGGGCGGTGCCAATCCCCGTGGCGGCGCCGTAGCTGCCACCATCCACGGCGTAGCGATAAGCCACCACGTCGACACCGCTGACACTCAGTGTGGCCGCGGTCAGCTGTGTCAGGGGCGCTGGCGCGCCGCTCACCATCGCCGTGGGTGCCAGAGTGTCTACCGTCCAATGGTAGGTGGTGGCGTTGACCTCGTCCTGCCAAGTGCCTGCGATGTTGCGCCCGCGCACCATGAGCGTGTGCAAGCCATCGGGCAGATCACTTGTGACGATGCGGGCCGCGATCGAAGCCGGACCGTTCCAGGCGCCGCCGTCCCATTGGTACAGGTAGCGATCGATGTTGGCGCCGCCCACCCCGATGTTGACGCTGGTGGCGCTCGTGGGGTCAGGGGGCAAGTCGAACAACAGCGCGGTTGGCACGCTCAAGTCGATGGTCCAGGTATAGGTGGTGGCCGCGTCTTGCCAG
>JAKLEG010000044.1 GCA_022703175.1 Myxococcota bacterium
GTGCCGAGCGACATCTTTGAAGCGCTGTTGCACGGCCTTTTGCAGCTCTTCGACGGCCTTTTGCGTGCTGGCCGTCAGCTCGCTCATCATCTTCGGTTTTGGAGCATCGTCGGGCGCACCATCGGTGCGTCGTCCCATGATGCCGCCGACCCGTTCTTCAATGGTGTGCAAGCGCTCGGCGGTCTCTTTGCGCAGCTTGTCGGCGCTTTCTTTAAACTCGTTGGCGCGGGCCTGCATTTTGTCGGCCTGCTCGCGCGCAAACGCGGAGATCTCTTCGCCGCCGTTTTTAATGAGGTCGCGCAAGAGCGACATTGGCATGAAGCTGGTTTTTTTTTCGGCCTCAAACAGGATTTGCGCGAAGGTCACCGTGGTGAGGTCTTCGCCGCTCTTGTTGTCGACCACGCGCACTTCGTCGCCAGCCTTGATCATGCCCGCGATGTCTTCGAGCGTGACATAGCAGCTGCGCTCTGTGTCATACAGCTTGCGGTTGGCGTAGCGCTTAATAATCTTGGGTTCGGACATTTGCAGGCCTCCGTGGGTACGAGCGAACAACCGGCACGGGCGCGACGTGGGAAATATTAAGGATGGTGCCCAGGGGCGGAATTGAACCACCGACACGCGGATTTTCAGTCCGCTGCTCTACCAACTGAGCTACCTGGGCAGCACAGCCAGGCGGGACAACTAGCGGCCCGCGCGTGCGAAGTCAAGTATGGAATGCGCGCTCCACGCAGTTCCTCAGCGCAGCGCGCTGTGCACGGATCGATTGGCTCAGGTTGTACTGGCATCGGGCGCGATGCAGGTTGTGCGCCGACGCCGAGCCAAACGCTTGGCGGTTCCAACCAAAATAGCTCTCTGTCAACGCATCGGCGCAGAAACGCGCCGCCAGCTCCAGCGCAATCGTTTCGACGCCAGTGGGGATTTGGGTGATCTCCGCTGCGGTGACAAAGTCGCGCGTGGCCTCGGCGTAGCCGTTGATGGCGGCCGCAAACAGCTCAAGCTCGAAGTGCGCGGCCACTTGATCTTCGCCGGTGGGATTGCACCAGGAGCGAAACGCATCGCCCAACTCCACCGGGATGGTCATCACGCTGAGCGTGTCCAGGTCGATAAAGCAGTGGGCGGTGCCACGAGCGGTAAACACAATGTTATTCAGCTTGGGGTCGCCGTGCACCACGCGGGCGGGCAAGTCGCCCAAAGGTGGAAGCAGGGCCGCGCTTGCCAAGATCGCCTGCGCCATGGGTTGTACGTCGCCAAAGGCGCGATGCTCGGTGTGCGTCTTCAAAACGTTCGCCAGATGTCGCAGATGCCGCGCAGTGTCGTGTACGCCGGGGCGCACGTTGGCGAAGGTGTGCTGGAGGTCGCAAAGCGCCCGATGGAAGCGCCCTAACAGCTCACCTCCAGCTTGGCATTGGTGGGCATTGGCGCCTGCCGAGAGGATGTCACCGTCAATGAAGGTCAACAGCCGCCAGACCTCGCCGCTGCCAGTCGTGCTCCACAGGGCACCCGTCTGGTTGCGCACCAATCGTGGGGTGGGCAGCCCCTTGGCGGCCAGGTGTGCGGTAACAGCCTCGATGTCGAGGTGCACCTCGGGGCCGAAGATCGGGTTGAGCCATTGCAGGATGAATTGCTGGCCGTCGTGCGTGACTTTGAAAGTGCGGTTGATGTTGCCGACATCAATGGCACTAAGCTCGGCGGTGGTCAGCGCATATGCGGTAAGGATCTCGGCGGGCGGGAGCTCAGGGCGCTTGGACATGTTTCTCCACCGTGCCGCGTTGCAGATCGACGAGCAAGGTTTCGCGAGAATCGGCACTCACTTCCACCACCACCTCCCGGCGTAACCCCCGTGGTGGATGCACCAACAGCAACACGTGGCGACCCTCGTTGAGCTCCAAACGTTTGAGCGGCGTGTTTCCGAGCGGACGGCCATCGAGGCTTACGGCGGCCCACGGGATGGCATTCAAGCTTACAACACCCAGGCGTTTACTCGGTGCCGCCTCGATCGGACTGGGTCGAGCGCGCGCGGCCAGTGGGTGCGGAGATGACAAGACCGCTGGCGGCGGCAGGGGGGCTGGCGGTGGGGGGGGAGGCAGGGCGGCCAGGGGGGGGGAGGCAGGCTTGATCTGCGGCGTGGGCAGTGGCGGTATCACGGGGTTGGCGCGCATGCCGTAGAACCAGGCCGCGGCTGTGATTCCCGAGACGGCTAGCACGATGACCAAGCCCCGAGGGAGCGACAGTCCGAGGCGTTGAGGTGCGGCTGTGGGTGTTGCGGTGGCCGTTGGTTGTAGTGCGCCTTGGATCAGCGAGCTCAGATGCTCATCCATTCGATGGGAGTTTACGGCGGCGGGACGCTCTACGTTGTGACACAACGCTGCCGGGCTTGCGACGACGCCACATTCGGACGCGGCTTGTTGCCATTGTTGGAGAAAGGCTGCCGCCGATGCCGGGCGCGCTGCCGGGTCGGTGGCGATCAGCTGACGTAGCACCGCCCCGAGCGGTTTCGGCAGCTCGGACGTCAGTGTCAGCAGGGTTTGACCCAGGCCGAACAAATCGGCACGTGGGTCGATGGCACCGCCAGCCAGTTGCTCTGGTGCCGCAAATCCCGGCGTACCTACGCCCGCTACTCCCGGCAGGTGCCCCTCCGCCGGACAGCAGGCGATGCCGAAGTCAGCCAGCTTGATTTGGCCATCGGCCAACACCAAAACGTTGGCAGGGGTCACGTCGCGGTGCAAAAGCTGTGGTTCTTGAGTGTGTAGATAGCCGAGTGCAGCACCTAGCACGTTGCCAAGGTAAACCACGGCGCCTGCCGGCAGTGGCCGTGTGGCGGCGAGCTCACAAAGCGGTGTTGCCTCTAGCCACTCACACACCAACGCGTAGCCTTGCTCGTCGCGGATCAGCTCCAACGCGTGCATGACGTTGGGGTGCGTAAGGCGTACGGCCAGTTGCGCCTCGCGGACGAACAGCTCCACCAACGCCGGATTCTCCTGACACGTAGGCTTCAGTCGCTTGACGGCAACCGGGCGCGAGGTGCCGCGCTCGCCAACGATGGCGGCACGGAATACATCCGCCATGCCACCACCGCCTGCGCGCTCATAAATTCGTAGGCTGTTTTTCACCGCACCGACTCTACCCCCACGCGCTTGCGCTCACCAAGGGGCCAGGCTACATCCTCTCGGTGCCAATTCTGCTCGCCATGCTCGTGTTGGCCCAAGGGCCTATGCCCGCAGCGCAATCTCGGGTGAGCCTCGTGGTCAGCCACGCCGAGCTGGTGGGCTCCTACGCCGAGCCCTTGGCTGCCGCGCTTCGTGAGGAGCTGCGCCTGAGCGTCGGCGCGCCGTTGGTTGCCAATTTTATCGATAACGCTAAGCCTGTCGACTTGGAAACCGCCCAGCGTGCCCTCAAAGCCGCCCAGGAAGCCTTTGTGCATCTGGAGGCTGGGGTGGCTCTGCAGCACCTGGAGGTTGCCGAGAGCTCGTTGCGCCGCGTTACCGCCCAGGCCGAGGCGCGGCGGCTGTTGGCGACCGTGTTGCGGTTACGGGGTCAAGCGCAGTTATTTTTGGAGCGGGCAGGGCCTGCGGCTGAGAGTTTTGTCTCAGCCTTTTTTTTAACGCCAGAGTTTTCTCCGGCCGCCGAAGAGTGGCCCCCTGAGGCGCGTCTGGCCTACGCCGACGCTGTGGCCGCGGCCAAGCGGGGTGGCGCTGGGAGTTTGTCGATCACGGTGGGGCCGCGCACGGCCGAGCTTTTTATTGATGGCGCGCGGGTGGGATGTGGGTCCATCAGCGTCGAAAACCTGTTGCCCGGCCCGCACTACTTGCTTGTGACGGCGGTGGGTTTCGAGTCGAGCGGCGCAGTGATTGAAATCAGCGGCGCTGGCAAGTTGAACACCTTCGCTGCGTTCTTGCAGCCGCTCTCTGGCGACCATCGTCAGGCCGATGCCGCGGGCGTGTTGTTGGCAGCACTTGCGGGGCCTCGGGAGCAAACGGTGGCTGCCCAGGTCGTTGAGCTCGTGGGGGCCGCTGCTTTGGTGGTGCTTGACCAACCTGCGTCTGCCGATGCCAAGGGTGCGCCTGTAGCGCGGGTTTTTGATGTCCAGGGCAAGCGTCTTGGCGCGCCGATCACGATGTCGTCGCCAGCCGAGGCCGCCCTGGCGATTCGGTTGCGCCTGCTGGGGGAGTCCAACGCGGCGGTCGTGGCCACCTCTTGGTATCTGCAGTGGCCCACCTGGGCCGTGGCAGGTGCGGTGGTGGTGGCAGGCTCGGTGGTGCTGGGGTATGAGCTTTTGAAACCCGACAACCAACGCGTCACCTTCACCCTGGGGCGCGAGTAGATGTTTAAGCTTGTCGGATTATTGCTTCTGTTGTTGATGGCCTGCGGTGACGCCGAGCCGCGCAAGGTGCGCCTAGAGTTGGTGTTGCGTGGCTCGTGTCCGCGCTCCACCAAGACTTACGACCTCACCTGTGCGCGGTCGTTGGTCATCGCGGTGGTGGGGGTGAATGGCCAGCGTTTCAAGAGTCAGTGCACCGATTTGAACGGTCGCTTTGATTCGTTGCAGGCGCTGATTGCCTCTACCGACGTGTTGGCGGTGCTCGAAGATGTGAAAGCGCGGGATGCGGTGCAAATCGAGTTTCGCGCCTATCACGGAGGTGCGCTGCAGAAGGCACCTTGCACAGAGCTTGCCGATAACGACCTGCTTTTGTGGGGTGTCTCGCCACCCATCGATCTCACGAACCCCGACCTGACGCAGGTGTTGGTGAACCTTGAGTGTCGACCGGAGTGTGATTGTCTGGCGTTTGATCAGGCTCCCGAACGCTGTCCACTGGAATTACCTATGGGCATCTGCGCGCCGCCCGAGAACCTGGCCTGCCGTAAGCTGTGTGATTCGAACAGCAGCTGTTGGGATGGCCTGCTCACCTGTGAGGTTGGCACGTGCATGGTAGGCAGCGACGACAAGTGTTGTACCCCCGAGGCTTCCGGCGTCTGTAGCCCCTGTGACGCCAATGGCCAATGCGATAGCAACGTCTGCGTGCACAACCTGGATGACTCGAACGACCCAAACGATCCCGACGAATGGTTCTGCGCTGAGCCCTGCCCGCCGCTCCCCGATGTTTCGCCGTGCCCCTCGCGGATGAGCTGTAAGCGGCTGGGCAATGGCACCTACGAGCGCGCGTCGCAGTAGAAGAAGAGATGCAGGTCTGGCTGCGACGGCGGGCCAACGTGTCGATTCTCACGGTATACGTGCGCTCGAATATCTTATCCGAGGTTCGGATTTGGCCGGAGTCTGATAGGGTTGGTGGACGGATCGGAGTTGTTATCGCCTTCCAATTTGCTTTGCTGGCACCCCTCCCCAAATCTCACCCGGGCCGATAACCGTTCCCTTCGTGACCACAGCACCCGTCGAAACAATAGCGCCATCGCCAACCGTCACTCCGGACAACACCGTTGCTCCAGCACCAATCGTGACATCGTTTCCGATTTTAATAGGGAAGTGCGCCAAGCGCGTTCCTTCGATCACGTGCGGAACCAGCAACGAGAACTGCCCAATGACGCTATTGCTCCCAACCTCTACGAATTGAGAATCGAGAATAATGCCTGAGCCATAGGTATTCTCGCCGAGCTTGGCTCCCAAACCGAGATAGATCGTCCGCATTAATGGAATCGGTACCAAGCCACTCCTTATTAATTGGAAGAAGAAAATCAGATAGAATAGTAAGTAGATATGGTAAATAGACTCCTGCCGTGAGCCCATAACAATCTCACCAGGACGCAAAGGAAAGAAAGCCAAAAATACCCTGAAAGTCAGTATTGCAAACAGGTAGATTAGAGGAATGGAGCCCATGACAACCGCGATTTCGTGATAGCCACCCAGCGGCAGAAGACTTGCCAGCACGACCGCGGAGATGATTCCGCAAGCTAAGATCGCAGTCAGTAGCGTGGCGAAGATGGCAATTTGCAGGCCCGATATGCGTCTCATGCGGTGTCTCCCTAGTCTGGAGTACATTCCTTTAATATTCGATGAACGCGTCGCTCAAGCGTTGGTGGACGCTGGAGATTTGGAGATTGCGGGAGATTAACGGATCCGCCCCGGCAATTCGATATTGTAGCGGTCTAGGAGCTTGTACAGATACATCCGATCGATGCGGGCGCGCCGTGCGGCGGCGGCAATGTTGCCACCGGTGGCCTTCACCAGTTGCTGCACGTAGGCGAGCTCAAATGCATTAATGATAGCGTTCTTTTGGTCTTTGAACGGCTGGTTGGCGTCCACGGCCACGCCCAAGGCGCTACCGTTGGTGGCTGTGGGGCCGGTGGCTTGCCATTTGGGTGGCTCGGCCAAAAGTGCGGCCCGCTCGATGACGTTGCGCAATTCGCGCACGTTGCCGGGCCAGGCATGGCTTTTCAGTTGCTCCAACGTGGCCGGCGAGATCGGCGGCTTCTCGGCGGCGAACTGTGTCAGGAAGTGGTCCACCAACATCGGGATATCTTCGGCATGTTCGCGTAGCGGCGGCAGCCGCAGCTCGACCACGGCGAGTCGGTAGTACAAATCGGCTCGGAAAGCGCCGCGCGCCACCTCCTCGGCCAGGTTACGATTGGTGGCGGTAATCACTCGTACATCTACCGAGATCGGCTGTTGGCCGCCCACACGTCGGGATTCGCGCCGTTCCAAGATGCCCAAGAGAGCTGGTTGGAGCGCCAGCGGCATTTCGCCAATTTCATCCAGGAAGATGGTCCCGCCATGAGCGCGCTCGAAGGCACCTTGGCGTGTGCGTTCGGCGCCGGTGAACGAACCACGCTCGTGGCCAAACAGCTCGCTCTCAATGAGGTTGGCCGGCATCGCCCCGCAATCCACCACCACGAAGGGGCCATCGCTGCGGTGGCTCTTGTCGCGAATTGCTTGCGCGGCAAGCTCTTTGCCCGTGCCCGTTTCGCCAGTGATGAGCACCGTGGCGTCGGTGGCTGCCACGCGCTTCATGCGCGCATACACCGCTCGCATCACGAGGCTTGCGCCCACCAGTTCTCCAAAACGATCGTCGGCGGCCAGCTCCACCGGCGATTCCTTTTTTAGCGGCGTGACCTTCAGCTCGGTGTTGCCCACGCGTACGGTGGTAGCGTCATCGGCGTAGACGCCTTGGATTCGGCGGCCTTCAACATAGGTACCATTGGTGCTGCCCAAGTCACGAATCAGGATGCCGCGTGCAGTGCGCGATAGCTCAACATGCACGCCGCTGACCGTGGGGTCGTCGAGGACCACTTGGCAGCCCGACGAGGTGCCGATGCGGATTGGCTCGTCGTCCAGGTCGCAGGTTTCGCCCTTGTTGGCGCCGCGGCGCACCTCGACACGGATCTGTTGCACGGTCGGGAGTTGGCTCTCATCCAGAAGGACTCGCGTCGCTTGGGTCATCGTGACTATGCCTCGTCCGAGAACCTAGAGGCACAAACGTCTCTGTGCAAGCGTTGACGCCGGCTGGTTTGTTGGTGCTACCGGCAATCCTTCAGTAAGCCGCCACAGACAGGCGAGGGCACCTCGGCGGGACCCTTTGCGGCCGGGGCCTCACTTAGGGCCAGCCCCGCGGCCAAGAGCAAGTCGACGCCGGGCGGCAACGGCGCGGTGACAAGAGGGATACCCAACGCTTTGCTCAGGCGATGGCCCAGGTAGTTCAGGCCAGGGCGTACGGCCAACTCCAGGGGCCCGGGCGTTGCGGTATTCTCCAGGGTCACAGTGCCGCTTTTGGCCAACGTGGTCCGCGCCGCCACAAGGGCAGGTGCTTTGGCGTCCCCGCGCAGCACGATTTTAAGCGGCTTTGCCAAGTGCCAGGCCGCCGAGAGCGGGAAGCGGATGCTCATCTCATGGGCGTCGGGAGCATAGTCAAAACGCATCATGACTGCGCCCAGGTCCTTTTTGGCCCAGTAGGTGCGCGTGTCGGTGAGTCGGAGTTCGCTGCAAGGGGCTTTGAGGCGCAAGGCTAGGTGTGGTTGGTAGCGCACCTCTTTGCGGTACGTGAGAAAGAAGCCTACCACCGGTTGGCAAACGCCTTCTTCCACCTCTTCGGCCTCCCACATCGGTTCGATCAGCATCGCGCCGGGAAAGTGCTTGCGAATGGGGCGTTTGGGCCACTGCTTTTGGTATTGGATGTCGGCAATCCACATCGAGTCGCGGATGTCGTCGAGCGGCTCGGGGTTGTCGGGCAGGGCGGGCTGGGTGACAAACATTCCTTGTACATTTTCTTTGGGTACCACGTCGCCCACGTCGAAAATCAAAATGAACTGTTCGCCTCGGTGTTCCCCCTGCTTGCCGCGCCGAACCTCGGAGCCGACGGCCCCCATCTCACGGAAGTCGCGACTCCAGCCAAACACGTCGGTGTCGATGCGGTAGGCTGTCAGATCTTGGCCCGGCTCTGGTATCGCCAGGTCCCGTGTCTTGTTCGAAAAGCTCTCGGCTACAAGTCCGCGCGGCACACCCAGCACCACGACACTTACGGCGACGGCGATGTTCGACCATGGCTTACGCTGCCCCATGCCGCCATCTTGGCGCCCCTTAGAAGCAACGGCAAGTAGCGAGGCGGCCGCGCTCCGGCCAGCGGTCACCGCACCGTGACTCCACCGTCGACTCTTGGCAGTATCCCACCCTTCATCTTGTTGGAGGCGCCGATGACCGATAGCCATGCTTCAAGCCCCGCGAGTTCTCAGGGTTTCAGCTCCTCCTTTTGGTCAGCCAACATCTCCGAGCTGTTCGAACGCATCGCCTTCTATGGCATGACGCCGATGCTGGTGGTGTACCTCACCGAGGCGCGCGGCTTTGATGCGGATACGGCGATCGCCATTGGCGGCAATTTTGGCCTGGCGACGTACGGGTTGGCCGCAATCTCAGGCTTTGTGGCCGACTCTCTGGGCTATCGTCGCGCGCTGCTGTTGGCGTACGGCTTGTTGACGTTGGGTTATGCGCTCACCGGTCAGGCGCACAGTAGCCTCGCGATCATGGGATCGCTGTTGTGTGTGGCGCTGGGAGCCTCGCTTGTGAAGCCGATCATTACCGGCACGGTCCAGAAAGGCTGCTCTGAGAGTCGGCGGGCCATCGGCTTTTCCATCTACTATACACTCGTGAACATCGGTGGCTTTTTGGGTCCCAATCTTTCGGCCCAAGTGCGTAGCCGGTTTGGTGCTGAGTTGGTGTTTGTGACCTCGGCTGGGGTGGGACTCTTAGCGTTGGTGTTGGTGCTGTTTTTCTACCGGGAGCCGCTTGAAAGCGACCCCGCTCCGAAGCGGCGCGTAAGCGAATTCTTGGGTGATTTCGGGCGTGTGGTGTCGAATCCGAAATTGGTGACGTTGTTTTTGTTGGTGGCTGGCTGGTGGAGCATGTTCTTTGCGTTCATGAACGTGCTGCCGCTGTACCTGCGCGACGACCTGCAGGTGTCGCCTTGGCTGTTGGGGTTTGTGCCGTCGTTGGAGTCGCTCGCGGTGATTTGCCTGCAGGTGGTCGTGGGCATCGCCGTGCGCAAAATGCAGCCATTCAAAGCCATTCTGTTGGCTGTGTTGTTATCCTCAGGAGGCGTGGCGTTGATGGGGGTGATGCCGCTCGTGCAGTTTGCGGCGTTGGGTATCGTGATTTTCGCGTTGGGCGAAATGATCTACTCGGCACACTTTTACCACTACCTGGGTAACATCGCTCCCAAGGGCCAGGTGGGCATGTACATGGGCTTTGCGTTCTTACCGATTGCGCTGGGCTCGTTCATCTCTGGCCAAATCGGTGGTCCGATCGCCAACCTGTTTAGGAACCGCCTGCAGGTGCCCGAGATGATGTGGTTTGGTTTTGCTTCGGTGGGTGTTGTCTCCGCATTGGGACTCTATCTTCTTACGCGTTTCACCAAGCCCGAGTCCCACGCCGCGTAGCTAAACCCGCACGAACGGATTCCCGTGTTTTTCATCTCCGATGAGGGTTTTGGGGCCGTGGCCAGGGATCACCGCGGTGTCTTCGGGAAGCGTGTACAGGCGCGTCAGAATCGCCTTCTCCAGCGTGTCATAGTCGCCGCCCCACAGGTCGGTGCGGCCGATGCCGCCGGCAAATAGCGCATCTCCAGTGATGACCAGCTTCTGTGTGGCCAGGTAGAACGACACCGAGCCGGGCGAATGTCCCGGCGTATGGAGCACTTGAAAATGCAGCTCACCACAGCTCACCACGTCGTTGTCATGCAGTACGTGGGTAATCGGCACGGTGGCCGGCGGCCGGATCCCCAACATGCTCGCCTGCATCGCCATACCATCGTAGAGGAACTGGTCCTCGGCATGCAGATAGGTGGCAGCACCACTTGCGCGTGCACATTCGGCAGTGCCGCCCACGTGATCGATGTGCCCGTGGGTGTGTAGGATGTGCGTGAGCTTGAAACCCGCATCGGCAATTTCGCGACACAGCTTCGTAGCATCGCCGCCCGGGTCGACGAGCACGGCCTGATGCGTTGGTTCGTCCCCTAAGATGACGGCGTTAACGCCCAACAAACCTACCGGAATAACACGTTGAAACATTGAACCCTACTGACAGCTGGAGGGGTCGAGGTTGCCGGCAATGGTGACGCTGCCGCCGATGGCGTAGGGGTCGGCCTCGTCGGTGGTATTGACTTGATCGCGCAAGGCCGTCGCAGTGCAGGTTGGCAGGCTGCTGTTGCTCGTAACCTTCAGGTCGCCACCCACCAGCAATAACGCCGGCAGTTCGAGGGTGGCCAGTGTGTTGTTCTTGTTTAACACCAGGTCGCTGCCTACGCGTTGCAATGCGGTAGCGCTGAGTGTGGTGATGGCCGCATTGGTGTCGAGCGTGAGGCTATTGGCCACGACCATAAGGCTTGGGAGCAGCAGCTGGGCGAGCGTCGTATTCGCTGACAGTGTCAGGTCGCTGCCAATCACGGTGAGCTTGGGTAGGGTGTCCAAATTGACGAGGGCCGTACCGTCTAAGATCAGGTCGGAACCCACGGTCAGCAATTCTGGCGCATCCAAGGTCGAGAACTTCGGGCATGTGCCGACATAAACGCGCCGACCGATCGCCTGTAGCGCAGGCAAGCTCAGGTCCAACAGCTCGACATTATTTTCAAGATACAAATCGTTGCTGATGGCAGACAACAGTGCGAAGCCGCCGACCGAGGTCAGGGTCGCGTTGTCGCTAAACGCCAGGCCGCTGCCAACAGCTTCAAGGCGGTTAAAGCCCTGCAATGTTGTGAACGGCATTTCGACGAAACTGAGTGAACCGACCAGCTCGGTCAGTTGCGGCAGGTCAAACTCGGTCAGCATGGCGTCTTTGGCCACGTAGACATGGCCCACCACGCGGCGCAACGCTGGCAGCGTGACGGTCTCCAGGGCGGCGTTGTCTTGAATCAACAGCCCCCACCAAGCGCGCGCCGTCGACGGGTTTTCACCAATGCTAACGAGTGCTGGCAGCGCGATGGTTTTGAGCACGGTGTTCTCGACGATGATCAGGTTGCCGGTGAGGCGCTCCAGGTTGGAGAGCTCCAAGCTCTCAATGTCGCCAGTGCCGCACACAATGAGGTCGCCGCTGATCGAGGTCTTAGTGTTGATGGTGCTCAAGTCTTCCAGACCCTTGATCACGACGTCAGTATCGCTCGCTGCCGTGCACAGGGACGCCACAGGCACCGCGCTGCTATCATCCTCGCTGCTACAAGCGGTAACGCCGGTAGCCAACCCAAGCCCAAAAAATATGGCGCAAAACCAACGAGCGTGCTGGTGCTGGCGTGTACTCAACAAGTCGGTGTTTTTCATCGGCAACTCTCCACGACCTCAGGGATCACAAGGGCTACGCCTCAAGGACCGGCGCACCATGACATCGGGGTTGGTACTCCGCAAGCTGTCAGGCCTCGGCGTGGTTGCATCCCCGCTTTGTGCAACATCGCCAGTAATTGACTCTCTTTCAGCAAAGGCTTAGGGCTCTCCCCTCCTTATCTGGAGGATTGTTATGTTGCGAATGACCCTGGTGTCGTTGGCGCTCTTGGCGGTTGGCTGCGCGGGTGCGACCAAGGCAAACCAGCCCGGAGGAGAGGCGGCTATGAACCCCCCAAAGAGCGAAGCTGCGTTGGCCTATGAGAAAGAGTGCAACGCCGACCTGACGGCCGCGAAGGCTCTGTTGGAGAGTCTCACGAAGCTTAGCGGCGAAAAGAGCGTGGCCACGGTGCTTGTGCCGCACAATCAGTTGGGCATCGTGCTCGACCGCGGCGTGAACACGGCCGGGCTTTTGCGTAACGTTCATCCTGATGCCTCGCTGCGTGCGGTGGCCGACACCTGCGAACAAGAGTTCAACAAGCTTGCCACTGAGATTGGCATGTCGCGACCGTTGTACGATGCGGTGGCAGCGTTGGATGTCAGCGGCGAGGACGCGACGACCAAGCGTTACGTGACAATTCTGTTGCGCGATTTTCGGCGTGCGGGTGTCGACAAGGATGACGCCACGCGTGCCCAAATCCGGGCGCTCAAAGACGAAATCGTCAAGATTGGCCAAGAGTTCGACAAGAACATCCGCGAGAACGTGCGCAAAATCATGCTCCCCAATGCCACGGCACTGGCTGGCTTGCCCGCCGACTACATCGACGCACACAAACCCGGGGCCGATGGCCAAATCACCATCACCACCGACTATCCCGACTACGTGCCGTTTATGAGCTACGCCCAAGACGATGCGCTCAGGCTCACCTTGTACAAAGAATTTCGCAAGCGCGGTTACCCGCAGAACGAAGCGGTGCTGAATCAACTGCTGCTCAAGCGCAATGAGCTGGCGAAGTTTTTGGGCTACAGCAATTGGGCCGCGTATGCCACCGAAGACAAGATGATCAAGAGCCCGGCCAACGCCCGCGACTTTATCAACAAGGTGTCAAAGGTTGCCGAGAAGCGTTCCAAGCGGGACTACGACGAGCTACTCAAGCAGTTGCAGAAGAGCACGCCAACCGCCACCGCTGTGGGCGATTGGCAGAAGACCTTTGTCGAGGAGCAGCTGAAGAAAGACACCTACGCGGTCGATTCGCAGAGCGTACGTGCCTACCTGCCGTATGAGCGGGTGAAACAAGGAGTTTTAGGCACCACCAGCAAAATGTTCGGGCTCACCTACAAGAAGGCCGACGTGCCGGTGTGGGACGCAAGCGTCGAAGCGTACGAGGTGTTTAGCGGCGATACCAAGGTAGGCCTCTTCTACCTGGACATGCATCCGCGCGACGGCAAGTACAAGCACGCGGCGGCGTTTCCGCTGCGCACCGGGGTTTTGAACGTGCAGGTGCCCGAGGCCGCGTTGGTCTGCAACTTCCCGGGAGGCGACGGCACTGCCGGCCTGATGCAGCACGACGATGTTGAGACCTTCTTCCACGAGTTCGGCCACCTGCTACACCACATTTTGGGCGGCCGTCAGCCCTGGTTGGGCGTCTCCGGGTTTAACGTGGAGTGGGATTTCGTCGAGGCCCCATCGCAACTCTTGGAAGAGTGGGCCTGGGATTTTGGCGTCCTCAAGACCTTCGCCCAAAACGATAAGGGCGAGACGATCCCCGAAGAGATGGTCAAAAAAATGCGCGCCGCGCGGGATTTTGGCAAAGGCTTGCAAGCTCGGCACCAGATGTTTTACGCGATGGTCGCGCTCGACTACTACGACCGCGATCCGCACGGGCTCGACACCACGGCGCTCATGAAAGAGCTGCAAACCAAGTACAGCCCCTTCGCCTATGTGGATGATACCTACTTCCAGCTGTCGTTCGGGCACCTCGATGGCTACAACGCGCTGTACTACACCTACATGTGGTCTCTTGTGATCGCGAAGGACTTGTTCAGCGTCTTTGAGGCGCAAGGGTTGCTGAACCCTACGCCCGCAACGCGCTACCGCCAATTTGTGTTGGAGCCCGGCGGCAGCAAAGATGCCGCGGTGATGGTGCATGACTTCCTGCAACGCGATTACTCGTTCGACGCTTTTAGCACCTGGCTGAACGCGGGCTGATTTCGCCCCCACTCTCCACCCCAGTGGCTGAAACTTTGCCCACCGATGTCGTGGCACGCCGTGCAGGTCTGACCCTCACGGCGCTCACGCTTATCAACGTGATGAACTACGTGGACCGGTACGTGCTTACGGCCGTGCTGCCGTCCATCCAACGCGAGTTGGGGCTCAACGACACTCAGGCAGGGCAACTGGGTACTGCGTTCATTGTGGTCTACTTTGTCGCGAGCCCGTTTTTTGGCCTGATAGGCGATCGGCGTGCGCGAAAAAACTGGTTGGCTTTTGGCATCGGCCTCTGGTCGTTGGCCACGGGTCTCGCCGGTTTGGCCACAAGTTTTGTGACGCTCCTCCTCGCGCGCTCCATCATCGGCATCGGCGAGGCCGCCTACGGCACCATCTCGCCATCGTTGTTGTCCGATTACTATCCGAAAACCAAGCGTGGTCGCGTGATGGCCGTCTTTTGTCTGGCGATCCCGGTGGGCGCGGCGTTGGGTTATCTGTTGGGCGGCTTCATCGGCAAACACTGGGGCTGGCGCTCGGCCTTTTTGGGCGTGGGGTTACCCGGTTTGTTTTTGGCGCTGTTTGTTTGGCTTTTCGTCAAAGAGCCGCCGCGTGGCCGTTTCGACGAGCCTACCCCAGGGCCGCGCCTGACCCTTTGGCAAAGCTACCGCGAGCTGTGGCAGAACCGCCTCTACGTCTGGACGGTGTTGGGCTATGCGGCCTACACCTTCGCGATTGGTGGCCTGTCATTTTGGATGCCCAGCTACATGATTCGCGTGCGCGAGTTAGATCCGGCGCATGGCATGTTGATCTTTGGCGGCATCACGGTGGTCACCGGTTTTGTGGGGACGCTCGTGGGCGGCATTTTGGGTGATCGGCTGTTGAAGTTGACACCTTTGGCGTACACCTGGGTCGGAAGCGTCGCTGTGAGCCTCGGCGCGTTGGCGACCTTGGCGGCGCTGCTCGCGTCCTCGTCCGTCGCCTTTCTGGTGTGGCTAAGCCTCGCAGAGTTGTTGCTGTTCTTGAACACCGGCCCGGTCAACGCCATCATTATCAATGCGGTTCGCCCTGAGCTTCGGGCCACTGCAATGGCCGTGTCGATCTTCATGATCCACTTCCTCGGGGATGCCATGTCGCCCACGCTGATGGGTAATCTCTCCGATCGCTTCAACCTGCAGTTGGCGATGCTGTGCGTGCCGGCGGTGTTCTTGGTGGCCGGCGGGCTATGGGCCGTGTCGCTTGTGACGGAGCGCTCCCGATGACGGCGGCGCCCGCCCTAGGCCTGTGGGAAGAGGCGCGCCAGGCACTCAGCGGTCGTGGGCGCGAGCTGTGGGCCTTGTGTGCCTTGGCTTTTCTCACCATCGGTAGCTACGAAATCGCGCGCCCGGCCGTAGAGTCGCTGTTCCTAGAAACCTATTCGCAGGCCGGACTGCCGTGGGTGTGGTTATCGGTGGCTGGGAGTGCGGTGGTGGTGGTGGCGTTGTTTAATCGCCTGGCCACGCGCGTGCCCATTGCTCGGTTGCTCGTGGGCACCACGCTGAGTTGTATTGGGGTGTTGGTGTTGCTCATCGGTTGTGTGTCTTGGGAGGTTCCCGGCGCCACCTTTGCGCTCTACATCTTCAAAGATCTGTACGTGGTCGTCATTGTCGAAACCTTTTGGAGCATGGCCGATCTCTACTTTCCGTCGCACACGGCTCGCTGGGCGTATGGTCTGTTTTGTGGCGCAGGTTCCGTGGGCTCGATCGTGGGTGGTGTTACCGTGGGGAGGATGGCAGCCTGGACTGGCACGCTGCACACCCTTTGGCTGGTGGTGGGGATGTTGGCGTTGGTGGCCCTGGGTGCACACCTATTGAGCACGCGGCTCGATATGGCAAAGCCTACTCAACAGGCCAACATGGGCCTCAAAGATGCGCTGCGGGTGCTTACGGGCAGTCCCTATTTGGGGGTGATGGTGGCGCTGGTAGCCTCCACCCAGGTGGCGATTACGCTCATCGACTACGAGTTCAATGGCATCGTCTCCCGAACCTATCCCAACCTGGACGAGCGCACACAGGTGATCGGCATTATCTACAGCATCATCGCGACGGCGGCGCTGGTGTTACAGCTTGGCACCGGACCGGTGCTCAAGTTCATCGGAGTGTCGCGGACGTTGTTGGGACTGCCGGCGGTGTTGCTCACCGCGGTGGCAGCTTTTTTGGTGACGCCGGTGTTTGGTGTGATGGCGGTGGCCAAAATTGCGAGCAAGGCCTTTGACTATTCGTTGTTTAGGGCCTCGAAGGAAATGCTCTACATCCCCTTGTCGTATCGCGAGAAGACCGAGGGCAAGGCCGTGGTCGACATTTTGACCTACCGGGTGGCCAAGGGGGGCGTATCGGTGTTGCTGCTCGGCGTGGCGGCGCTGTCGCTGTCGGTGGCCACGTCAGCGATGACGATGGTGGCCATTGCGCTTTGGTTGGGGATTACCGTGTTGTTGACGCGGCGCTATGAGCGGCGCTTGCAGCAGCAGGTTTTGGCCACAAAAGCGACGCCAGCACCGAGCCACCAATCAGCAGGGCAATAACACCCAGCGACACGGCCGACGGCAGTTTGACGAAATCCACCAGTGTCATCTTGGCGCCCACGAACACCAACACGCCGGCCAAGCCCACTTTGAGGTAGGTGAAGCGATCCAACATCCCGGCGAGCAGGAAGAACAACGAGCGCAGCCCCAAGATCGCGAAGATGTTGGAGGTGAACACGATGAACGGGTCGGTGGTCACCGCGAAGATCGCGGGAATCGAGTCGAGCGCGAAGATCACGTCGGTGAACTCCACCAGCAAGAGCGCGGTGAACAGGGGGGTGGCGAGCCAGCGATGATCGACCTTGGCCCAGAAGTGGCCGCCGTGCAGCGTTGCGGTGCTCGGTAGCACGCGGCGGAGTTTCTGCATCCACCAACTGTCGGCACCTGTGTCGTGTTGTTTACGTTGCATGAACATTTTGATGCCGGTGACAATCAGGAACGCCCCGAACACGTAGATCAAGGCATGGAAGCGAGCGAGCAGCGCTGCTCCGGCGAAAATCATTCCGGCGCGTAGGATGAGCGCGCTCAAGATGCCCCAGAACAGCACCCGATGTTGGTAGTGTGAGGGTATTTTGAGTGAGGCAAAGATCAGTACGAAGACAAAAATGTTGTCGATCGACAGTGACTTCTCGATCAGGTAGCCGGTCAAGAACTCGGTGCCCGCTTTGGCACCAAACCACTGGTAGATACCCAGGTTGAACAACAGCGCCATGGCCACCCAAAGGCCCGACCAGAGGAGCGCTTCTTGGGTGCTGACGGCGTGGGCCTTGCGGTGAAACACGCCCAAATCGAGCGCTAGCATCAGGATGACGAAACCAATGAAGCCTGCCCACAACCAAGGAGAACCAATCGACACCATCGCGCCCTACCTCCACGGTCGCCTAAGCGACCCTCGATGAGCGCCTAAGATAGGGAATTGTTTATGTTTAACAATTAGATGTTTTGCGATATACGCATCTATAAAACCTATGTTAATAAAGGCCTTCCTATAAGCGAGGGTGTCTTCGGCCTAAAGGGTTGCCGCGCAAGCACGGCATTGTTTGAGCTGAGTGATTCTGGGACAGTCGCGCCCATGACGGAATCCACGAGCACGCCTGTGCCTGCGCACGAGTTGAAACGCCAACTTTCCTTTCTAGATGCCGCCGCGATCTTTGTCGGCATCATTATTGGCTCGGGTATTTTTGTGGCGCCGGCCGCGGTGGCGGCGGCGACGTCCAATCCCTGGATCATGGCGGCTTTGTGGTTGGCGGGTGCCACGGTCGCGTTGTGTGGCGCCTTCTGTTACGCCGAGTGTGGCGCGCGTCTGCCACACACGGGTGGCTTCTATGTATTTTATCGTCGGGTCTACGGCGACAAGGTCGCATTTGCGGCCGGTTGGGCGGCGCTCTTTATTACCTACCCAGCGTCCATTGCGGCGATTGCTTTGGTGTTTGCGAGTTACCTCGACAAGATCTTGCCCGGCGTGGCCGCGACACCTTTAACCACCACGCTGACCGCAGCCTTTGCCGTGTTGTCGGCGGGCTTTTTCAACATCGTGGGCGTGCGGGTCGGGGCCAACGTGCAACGCCTGCTCACTGGTTTCAAAGTGTTGGCGCTTTTGACACTCGCGGTCGCGGTGATTGTGGCGCCGCATTCAACCGGTGTTCAAAGCGCACCTATGGAAGCGCTGCCACTTGGGTTTGCTGGCCTCGTGGGCGCGGTGATGATGCTCTTGTGGACCTATGACGGTTGGTCTGATGTGACGATGATTGCTGGTGAGTTGAAGCACCCCAGCCGCGACTTGGGGCGTGCGGTCGGGCTTGGGATTGCGACGCTGGCAGTGACTTACATCATTGTGCAGTTGGCCGTGACATCGCTCTTGGGCGCGTCAGGGGCGGCTGCCTCCAAACAAGTGTTGGCGGATGCCGTTTCGGTGGGTCTGGGCACCGGCGCTGGTCGCGGCGTCGCATTCTTGGTGGTGGTGAGCACGTTCGGGTCGCTGAATGGCATTGTTTTAGCTGCGAGCCGCTTGGCCTTCGCGATGGCTAAGCACGGTGACTTCTTCCGTTGGTTTGGTCAGGTGGAGCCGCGCTTTGAGACACCGGCTCGGTCCACCGTGATTTTGCTGTGCGCCTCATTGGCGTACGTGTTTGTCTCTGATTTCCGCGACCTGATGGGCTTCTTCTCGTTCAATGTGTGGCTGTTCTATGCGGCGACAGCTGTGGCGTTGTTTGTGTTGCGCTACCGCAAAGAGGGTGAACCACTAGAATGGCGCGCGCCGTTGGGCTTTGTGCCGCCCGTGGTGATTCTACTCACGGCGACCTTTATGACCGTAAGCCTGCTGACAGAGGCCCCCGGCAACTCGCTAAAGGGCTTGGGCATGTTGCTCGTGTTGGTGCCGCTTAGCTTCGTGTGGCACCGCCTGCGCAAATCGACACTCGCGGCCTGACCCTGGCATCTGGACGTAGCGGTATTATGTTGGGGACCACGAGGAGCACCCGCCGATGCCTGCCAAGAAGACCAAGAAGCCTGTGACGTCTGCCAAAGCACCCGACCCAAAACCGACGGA
Organism: Myxococcota bacterium; assembly: GCA_022703175.1. Classification (GTDB taxonomy): domain Bacteria; phylum Myxococcota; class XYA12-FULL-58-9; order XYA12-FULL-58-9; family XYA12-FULL-58-9; genus JACRCV01. The sequence continues at coordinate 19,060 of JAKLEG010000044.1, forward strand.
ACCTAAGCCTGTACCCAAGGCCCCCGGCAAGGTCGCCGTCGATGCCGAGTGGCGCCAATCGGGGCTGTGCGCTCAAGCTCAAGCCGATGGGGTGCCTTGCAGCGAGCTGGGACGCCGCTGCGAGGAATGCGAAAAGGCCGAGGCGAAGTTCGCGCGGTAGCCGCCCCGACGTGCGGTCAGCACTTACGGGGCGGTGTGCACCTTCTTGAGGCTCCCCAAGACCGTGATGCGGAGCTTGCGCTAGCTGACCTTGCGGTATTTCACGTAGCCTGCGGGGTCGGTCCAGCGCGTCCCTCCGGCGTCCCCCACTTTCATGTTTAACGCGGTGCCTTCCACGGCGACGATGCCCTTCACGACGCCCAAGCCCTGCGGGCCCAACGAGTTTTCTTTGAAATCGATGTCGATATGAGCCGGAGTTTGCGTGGCGTCCACCGTGTAGGTGCCGGCGGCCTTAACGCCGTACTGCGGCATCTCCATCGTGAACTTACCTTTGGCGTCGAACTGATACAGCAATCCGGCAAACGGACCACCTTCCACCTGCCACGTACCGATGAGCTGTTGCATAAAAGCCTCCTCGACAGGGCGCGCGACGTGCGCAAACCCAATGTGCATTTTCGGGCGAAGCCCCTAACACGAGGTTGCGCCCCGCACAATTGAACCCCTGAGGTTTGCCGCAGTTAGGCACCAACCAGGTAGTACTAGCGCAGGATGATTTCCTTGGGTATCGAGGTCGACTGGTAGCCGCTGCACGAAACACTTCCTGACCCCCAACAATACAGACGACCTTGACGTAGGCCGCAGCTGCTAGAAAAGCCCAAAGTCAAATCTTCCCAATCGCCGAAGTCGTCAGTGATGCCTGTAGGTGTCAGCACCGGCTCAGAAGCGGCGCTGCCCAACTCCAGGTCGGCGTTGTCGCCCCAACAGTAGAGCGCTCCGGCCGCAATGCCGCAGCTATGTTTACCGCCTGCGGCCAATCGCTCCCAGGTTTGCGCGTCGCCTGCGACGGTTGTCAGCGTAAGGAAGGCCGAGCTGGTGGTGCCATTGCCCAGCTGACCCGTGCCATTGTAGCCGCTGCACAGAGCGACGCCGTTCTGGCGCACACCACACCAATGCGACTT
>JAKLEG010000440.1 GCA_022703175.1 Myxococcota bacterium
ACCGCACAAAGCGTGTTAATGATGGGGGGCCAGGGGTTCGGCACCCTTTACGACGACGCCCTGCTATGGGACGGCAATTATTGGGAGGCTGCACCCTATGGGGGCTCAGTGCCGGCGGCGCGCGCTGGGGCAGCGTTGGCCTATGACTCGCTGCATGGGCAGACAGTCATGGTTGGCGGCTTTACCCCCTCCTATGGTGCCTGCAATGAGGATTCGCCCTATCAGATTTGTTGCTACACCTGGCTTTGGGATGGGCTGAGCTGGCAGGCTCATATTCCTGCCGCCTACCCGGCCGAACCCTACCCCGGGCCGCGCAGCTACGCCGGTTTGGTCTATGACAGCTGGCGCCAGCGCACCGTGTTGTTTGGCGGCAACGCCGGCTATTCCAACGAATGCAGCTTTACGGCGGCGTTTGATCCCGGCGCGCGCAGCGTGTGGGAGTGGGACGGCACCGCGTGGGAAAAGCCCGTCATCACGGGTGTTCAGCCTGCCCACCGCTCAGCACCGGCCATGGCATTCGACGAGATGCGCGGCAAGGTGGTGCTGTTCGGCGGCAAGATTCTCGACTTCAACCCCACAGACCCAGGCACCTACTGCGAAGGGGAAATCACCATCCCCAATTGCTCGACCTACAGCGGGGATGACAACAACACCCAGTACAACGGGCACAGCGACCATTTGTGCAAGTACACCTGGGAGTACGACGGTTCGAGTTGGCAGGCCTTCATTCCGCCCGCAGGCGTACGCTGGCCACGCCCGCGCGAGGGTGCCGCTCTCATGTATGATGAACAACTGGGCAAGGTCATTCTCTATGGCGGCGCCATGACCGACAGCAACGGCAATTTGGCAGCCTGTTGCGATGAGGGGCCCGATGGTAGCTGCAGCCATATGTGGAGTTGGGAGGGCGACCATTGGCTCGACTTAGGCGTCAGAGCAACCGGCACCACACCCACCCCGCGCACTCAGCATCAATTGGTTTATAACCCCCAGACTCGCCGCACCTTGCTCGTCGGGGGGGTCAACCAGCTGCGCGCAGCGTCGGCTGATGGCGACTGCGTCGTCTATGGCATCGGTAAGTACGATCCCTGCAGTTACCTGTGGGAGCTTGAGTCAAACCCCGATCGAACGCCGGGGGCAGAGTTTGTGGCGAGCTTCAACAACCAGGGGATTGACCCCGCCACCGTGAGCGCCGTCACCATCCGCGCCTCTGCCGGGGGTAGCTTTGTTGAACCATCAGCGGGCACCGGAGCTACACTCTATGTGTGGCGCGCCTTTGGCGAGCAGGGCAGCCAGTGGCTGGCGGTGGAAAGCAACACCCTCGGCTCCACCTTGGATGGATATCAAGGCGGTGTCATCAGTTGGACCACCACCGACGCCGACCTCATCCGCAGCCTACTCATCGACGACAAGGTGTACATGCAGCTGCGGCCGGCCGGCCAATCGAGTCTGACCACGGAGTCGAGCGTGACGCTCGATTACATCGAGCTGCGGCTGCATTACCAAACGCCCTAGCGCAGCCGACGCCCGAACGTCCCTCACGACGTTGGCTCTGGCTGCAAGAGAGCGGGAGGAATGGCGCACCCTTGAAAACTCCCCACCAATGGAGACAAGATGCGGCGATACGACTGTCAAACCTGCGGTGCCTGCTGCTGCAACACCGAGCGCAACCGAAGCATCGCCAACTGGGAATACATCGAGGTCAAGCGCACGGAGCGCCTGTATCGCCTGCATCGTGAACAGCTCAAAGTACTAGGATTTCGCAATGAACGCGGGCTGTGGCACATGCGCTTGGTCGGCGACGAACAACGCTGCGCTGCACTCGACGGCAAAATCGGTGTGCGTGTCGCGTGCACCATCTACGCGACACGGCCTCACGGCTGCAAAAATGTCCAACCGGGCGATGACGAATGCATGCAAGCACGACACTCTCACCGCGTTGGGTTCGCGGCGGGCCTGGATGTGCACGCGGCGTTTTATCGATCACCGCGTTGATAACGTGCTCGCAGATCATTGCTGACTCAACGCCCACGCGATACACGGCGCCCATGGCATGGTTGGACCCCAGAGAAACGCGCCGGGCCGAACTTGAACGAGAGTTCGGTGAGCCGATGACGCTCGATGGCCTCACCCACGCGTGGAAGATTTTCCAACGCCGCCACGGTCACCGGCACTCCACCGATGACTTGCTCACCGGCTGGTACGCCACAACCAAGGTTCGTTCTGCGCACCGATTGCTCGACTTGGGTAGCGGCATCGGCACGGTTGGCCTGCTGGCATTGTCACGCTTCCCAGAGGCCACACTCACCGCAATCGAAGCCCAGGAGATCAGCTTCCGCCTGTTGTGCGAGAATGTCGCCGCCAACGGCCTGCTGGCGCGGGTGACCACGCTCCATGGCGATTTGCGTACAACCGCCGTCGCGCCCGCAGACTTCGACCTGATAACTGGGAGCCCCCCCTATTTCGACATTAGAGACGGCATTGTGCCCAGCGACTCGCAAAAGGCCCACGCGCGCTTCGAACTGCGTGGGGACGTTCGCGACTATGCTTTGGCGGCGGCGCGAGCGCTGGCCCCCGGTGGACACTTCGTCTTCTGCTTTCCTTCGGTCCAGCGGGTTCGCGCAGTGAACGCATGCACGGCGGCCAAGCTCAACATCGTCAGCCAGCGCAACGTCGTACCACGGACGGGGGTGCCGGCCCTGTTTACCCTCTTCGCGTGTCGACACGAACACGTCGAGGCGACGTTGTTCGAACCGGATTACGTCGTACGCGACGCTCACGGAGAACAAACGGCAGAACACGCGGCTGCGCGCGCAAGCTTCGGAATGGGCGTTGGCGTTGAGCGACGCTAGGCACGGCCGCCCGTCGGATTGGGCATTGTCTCGTGCCTGTGGAAACCGATAAGCTCGGCTCCGCAATCACCACCATGACGGAGCGTAACATGTCAGAAATCGAAGTCGGCAGCGTGAACAAGTATTTCGACAAGATCGGCGTCGGGATGATCCAAGTCACTCAAGGTGAGCTGGCCATCGGGGACACCCTTCACATCAAAGGCAACTCTACCGACCTGACGGCCACCATCAGCTCAATGCAAGTGCAGCGCCAGCCGGTCCAGACAGCCAAACCGGGCGATGAAGCCGGCATCAAGTTGGACAGCAAAGTTCGGCAGCACGACAAGGTCTACAAAGTCACGGCGTAACGGTATTCGTCTTCTAACCGTCAACCCACGCTCGTTCGGTGCCTGCCTGGTCGCCCCGGTAGCTGTCATCTCAACCGGCAGCGGCCCCTCTGCTACAGGTGCAACACCACGTACTTCAGGATGTTGGCGACGTCGGTGCCCTCCTGAGCGATGTTGTGGAATGCCGTGTAGACCAAATGCCCGCCGCGGCTGCCTGTCGGTGCTAGCGTTAGCTGCACAGCCAAGGGAATGCTGGTCACAAGGGTTCCGGCGCTGCCGCACGAGGTGTTTGCCGATGTACAAGGCAGCGCGGTGGGTGCTTCAATCAACACACTCACGTCGGCGCGGATGTCCTGCAACAGCCCCCAGTGCAGGCTCACCGCCCCGGTCTCCTTCGGAAACGTGATACTCACCTCCGATTTACCCAAAAACGTCGCCAGCTCCGGCTCACGAATCGCCGCCATGACCGTCTGCGGCGCGTACCCCATCAGCTGATTGGTGTTGAGCGGATTGGCCACATCGTCCCCCCCGTTCATCAAAAAGTCGAACGCCCCGGGTTCAGCATACACGGCAAACAGCAGGGCCCAGTCAGAGGCATACAGTGAACCGCCGTTCACCACGTAGTCATGCAGGTTGTCACGAATCCGCGCAGCGCGATTCCCGAGATCAATGGTATTGCCACTCGTGGTCTTGGCAGCCCCACAGTCGATAAAAATCACGTCGTAGGCTTGCATCGCCGCGAGATCCGCCAGAAACGGCTCCGCCGAAGTCGCGTAGTGCGCCTGGGTGCCATCGTACTCGGTGTACTCCAGGTTCAACGTCGTCAGCAGTGTTTCGATCTTGTCACCCTGGCCGGTGACCACTGCAATGTGGGTCTCATGTTGTGCCACGCACAGTTGGTTATCGGGCACGGAGGTTATGAGGTCGGCCACCACCATCACCGGAATATCTTGCGAGAACAGTCCCTGCTCGGCCTGAATGATCTGGGCGCCCTCCGGAACACCGGTCAACACAAAGCCACCGTCGGCCCCGGAACGCACGTCTCGATGCACTGGCAAACCGTTACAGTCCAGCGTGTCGACACTGACGATGGCACCGTTGACCCAGGTCTGTTGATCGGGTGCACAAATTCGTCCACTCACCGAACCAAACCGACACTCATCCAGCACGCAGCGCGGGTCATCAGGCAAGGTAACGGTTTGATCCGCAGCCACCGTGGCCGCTAGCTCCTGGTGGAATTCGCCTTTGTCCACATGCAGCAGATGGTCGCCGAGCGGCACACCGACCAACACAAACGAACCATCGGCCGCGGTGAGCGTTTCCGAGCGCACCGACAATTCGTTGCAATCGACGGCATCGACTCTTACGCTGGCACCGGCAAGCCATTCGCGTTGTTCGGGCGCACACACCCGGCCAGTAACGCTGCCAACATCGCAAACCAGCAAATGACAGCGAGGATCTTCGGGAACCACCGAGGTCTGATTGGCGGCCACCATGACCGCGAGGTCCTGCAGCGCGCCGCTGATATCTAGCGTGAGGGTCTGAGCGCCAACCGGCACGCCAGCCAAGACAAACACCCCGTCGGTCGCCGAGATGACTTCACGGTGAACGGGTTGACCGTTGCAGTCCAGTGCATCCAACAGGACCCGCGCCCCCGAAAACCATGCGCGGCTGCTGCTCTCACAAACGCGCCCGGTGATGTCCCCGGCTTCACACTCAGCCGTTACCTGTACGGGTGGATTGGGCACCGGCACCAGACTGTCGCTGGTGCACGCCACCACCCAACCCGCAGTCGCCAACGCCAAGCTACGAAGCCACAGCTTCATCGCGCCTCCTACGAGCCCTAGGCTCGCAGACAACAATCCTAGAACCTCTCGGGTCGACCGAGCGGCCACACATAGACATCGTAGGTTATCGACGTGGTTGCGCAACGGTTGCCAACAATTCAACGCAGTGCAGCATTACCCCGGCGATGCTCGCTCAAGTCGTTGAAGGGCCGCCAAAAACACGGCGCGAGTTTTGGCGCGACGCAGCCGCTTGACCGTCTCCGTCAGCTCCGGATCGGTTACAAAGGGCAGGATTT
>JAKLEG010000441.1 GCA_022703175.1 Myxococcota bacterium
TGTCGGTGATCTTAGGCGGGATATTGCCGTTGGAGATTCGATCCACGTACTCGGCAGCCACGTTCAGCGGCCCAATCACGGCGTCCAACGTGTCGTTCACACCTTGGACAATCTTGCGGAAATCGCCCTGGTGTTTGCTGGCATCAGCCCGGGTGGCCAAGCGGCCTTCCACCGCAGCTTTGGACAGCACCTGGGCATCGGCGGTCATCGCGTTGACGGCATCGATGCACTTGTTCAGGTTGTTCTTGATCTCGTTGAAATCGCCGTTGTAGCTGTCGGTGATCTTGGGTGGGATGTTGCCGTTGGAGATTCGATCCACGTACTCGGCGGCCACGTTCAGCGGCCCAATCACGGCGTCCAACGTCGCGTTTACGCCTTGCACAATCTTGCGGAAATCACCCTGGTGGTGCGTCGCGTCGGCGCGGGTCGCGAGTTTCCCATCCACCGCCGCCTTGGCGAGCATCTGCGCGTCGGCGCCCATGTTGTTCACGGCGTCGATACACTGGTTCAGGTTGTTCTTAATCTCGTTAAAGTCCCCGGCGTAGGCGTCGGTGATCTTGGCAGGAATCTCGCCGTGGCTGATTCGGTCGACGTACTCGGCTGCTACATTGAGCGGCCCGATCACCGAGTCTAATGTGGCGTTGGCACCTTCCAGAATCGGGCGGAACTCGGCGGTGACGCTTTGCGGATTGGCGCGGGTGGCGAGCTTGCCGGCGACTGCGGCCTCGGCGAGCTTGGTCATTTCTGTGGCCATGGCGGATAACGCCTGACCCACACTGCGGGAAATCATCCAACCGATGCCAATCGCAAAAAGGAGTCCCAGCACAACAGCGATGATCAGCATTTGCTTTGTGTTGGCCGTTAACACCTCCATGTGTTGCACAGCGTCGACGCCACCGTCGTGGTTGATGTCAATCACCTTGCGTAGTGGCTCAAAGGCCTCCAGCACCGTGAGGCGGGCTTCGCGCGCCGCCTGGAACATATCGTCGTCCAAGGCTTTAACTTTGTCATCGTCAGCGGAGGTTCCGGCCAGCAGCACCGCGTCCTGGCGTTTGGCCAACTCCCAAAGTTTGGCATGTAACGGCTGCCACTTTTGGTATTTGCCAACAAAATCTTTCCAGGCCACCGCCTCCTCTTTGGTTTGTTCCAAAGGCTCGTAGGTCTTCCAAGCTGCATCAATCTGCTTCTGGGCGTCGTCGGCCATTTTGTACTGCTCGGCCCGGAGGTCGCGCATGCGACGGTTGATCACGCCGCGCTCGGTCACCCAGATGGCCATCATCCCCGCCTCGATGCGGCCCACGGCCTCGACACTTGGTAACTTCACCTCACCTAGGTCGAGCGCTGCCTTGGTCAAACCAGAGAGGGATTGGAGCGCGTAGGTGGCTACGGCCACGAGCACCAGGGCTACAACGCCAAAGCCTACGTTCACCTTCATCCCGGTCTTCATGTCCTTGAACATCGCCGCCTCCCACGCCGCCTTTTGGCAGGTGAATTATCTAAAGGGTCGTTATGCCTCAGGGTTACAACCCTGGGGTTAGACAACCGCCTTGCTCTCAACGCCCAGTTTCACGGTCTTCTCGGTGTCCAACACGAGCAACAACTTGTCCTTGAGCTTATAGACGCCTCGCACCAGCTCGCGCGCGACGCCGCTCAAGGTCTCTGGAACGGCTTCAAAAGCCTCGTCGGTGGCCTCTACGACGTCGCCGATTTCGTCCACCAAGAGGCTCACGACGCCGTCGCTGGTGCGCACCACCACATTCATCGGCAACTCACCGGCTGGGCGTTGACGCAGCTCCAGGCGGCGACGTAGGTCAATCGCGGTGACAATTTGGCCACGCAAGTTGATGAGGCCGCGCACCACATCGTTGGCAAGTGGCACGCGGGTCATCGGCTGGTACTTGATAACCTCTTGGACTTTCAACACTTCGATGCCGAAGTAGAGGCCATCCAAGAAGAAGGTAGAGAACTGGGCTGCGCGCGCCATCGCTTAGGCCCTCGCTTCCATGAAAACGGCGTCCTCAGACAGGTCGATATTGGCCGCCTTCAAAACCGCGCCGACGTCCAATAGATCGGTCACGTGGCGATGGATGACCGCGGTGCCATAGACGCAGCCCTCTTGGGTGCGGCTTTGCACTGCAAGCGTCTCCTCGACGATGTCCAAAATGCGGTCTACCACCAAGCCCACGCTGCGTTTGCCATCGGAGTAGACGACCACCGAGATGTTGGGGGAGCTCTCCGCGTCCTGCTCCTGGTCCACGCCTGCTAAGAAGCGGGTGAGGCGCAGAAGCGGCATGATCGTGCCGCGATACTGTACGACCTCTAAGTCGCCGGTGCGTTCGACGCTCTTCTTGGGAATCTCCTCTAGGCGCGCCACCGAAGAGAGCGGCATTGCCACTCGACCGCTCTTGCCCACCGCGAACAGCAACAGCGATTGGCGGTGACTCTGTTGTTCTTTCGCGCCTTCTGTGGCGCCCGCTTCCACGGTCGCACGGTCATGGGTTTCCGAGACCACGCGCGCGTGTTGAGCCAGGCCTACGACGTCCAAGATCAGGGCCACGCGGCCATCCCCCATGATCGTGGCACCCGCGAACGCCGAGATGCCCTTGATGTGGTTGCCCACCGGTTTGACGACGATCTCTTCGGTGTCGTTGACGTCGTCGACCACCAAGCCAAACGGCTGCCCATCGGCCTGCAGCACCACGATGTTCAACACGTCGTCAGACACTTTGGCGAGGGGGGCATCGCTCTGCGCGAGCGCGTCGGTGTTGAGCACGCGGTCCAGGTAGACGAGCGGCAGCAAGTTGCCGCGCAAGCGATAGACCGGCGCGCCGTGGATCAACTCGACGCCGCAACTGGCTTGGTCCCCTTCCAGGCGCACCAACTCCACCAGGCTCACCTGCGGAATCGCGTAGCGGTCCCCGGCGCAGGTCACGACCAGCGCGGGGATGATGGCCAAGGTCAGCGGGATCTTGATCTTGAGCGTGGTGCCCTGGCCAACGCGGCTTTGGATATCTACGGTGCCCCCGATCTTCTCGACGTTGGTTTTGACAACGTCCATGCCGACGCCGCGCCCGGAGATGTTGGTCACCTTCTCGGCGGTCGAAAAACCAGGCAAAAACACCAGGTTAACAGTCTCGCGGTCCGACATCCGCGCCGCCTGCGCCTCGGTGATGATGTTGCGCTCCAACGCCTTCTTGCGAATCTTCTCCGGATCCATGCCGGCGCCATCGTCAGAGATTTCGATGTTCACCTGGCCGCCTTCGTGAAAGGCGCGCAACAACAGCACGCCTTCGGTGGGCTTGCCTGCGGCCGCGCGCCGCTCGGGGGTCTCGATGCCGTGGTCGATGGTGTTGCGCACAATGTGCGTCAGCGGGTCTTTAATGGCCTCGATGATGGTCTTATCGAGCTCGGTCTCTTTGCCATCCATTTCGATGCGCACCTGCTTGCCGGTGGCGGCGGCCAGGTCGCGCACGATGCGGGGGAATTTGCCCCAGATATTGCCGATCGGTTGCATGCGGGTCTTCATGACCCCCTCTTGCAACTCTGTGGTGATGATGTTCAGGCGCTGCGAGGTGGCGGCGAAGGTGCCGACGTTGTGCAACGAGATGAATTGCAGCACTTGGTTGCGTGCCAACACCAGCTCGCCCACCAGGTTCATCAGCTTGTCTAACAGCGCTACATCCACGCGAATGCTACTTTCGCTGGCGGCCGCTTTGGCTTCGGCTTGAGCCTGCAGCCCCTCGACGATGGCGGCCGGTTTTACGGCGCCTTGGGAGACCAAGATCTCGCCCAAGAAACGTGGGTCGCCGGCCTTCTGTTGTTTTAGCGCGTCGGCCAGCGCCTGGGGGTCAATCAGTCCCTGCTGCAGCATCACCTCGCCGAGCTTCGGGGGCGGCGTCTCTAAGCTCGGAGGCGGCAGGACAGGTTCGGCCGGCGGTGTCGGTGGCGTTTCGGGGAGCGCGGGTGCGACGGCGCGAGCCTCGGGAGCTTGTTCGCTCGCGGCGCGAGCCGCCAATTGTGAATCGATGACAGCGCGAATCGAGGCAGCTTTGCTAGCGTTGGCCAGGCGTTTGTTGCGCCCCTCGTCGCTTTGCAGCTCGCTCAGGTTGCGAATGAGCGCGGTACAATCTTGCGTGCCTTCGGTACCGGTGTTTTCGATGTTGGTGAGGAATTGCCGAATGGCATCGCACAGCGACAGCAGACCGGTGGCGATCGCAGGTGTAAAGGTCAAGTGACCATCGCGCAGGTCGGCCAGGAGGTTCTCGCCCACGTGCGAGACCCGCTCCAGTTGCTTCATGCCCAAAAAACCGCAGGTACCCTTGATTGTGTGAATAATGCGGAAGATCGACTTGATGAGCTCGGTGGAGGTGGGGTTCTGTTCCAGTGCGACCAGGTCTCGGTCTAATCGATCCAACCCCTCGGTGCTTTCGATGAGGAATTCCTTGAGGACATCGTCATCCAGCTGCCCCATTATGCCTCCCTGGACCTACGTCCCCCGCCGCAATCATGGGCCAATGCACCTCAGCCCTTGCTCTTGTCTGTACCCTGCTGCCACGACCCACCTCCCAGAGCGCCTCGTCCCTAGGCGGCTGGGCTCGCTGTATGTAACGTGTGCACGTTCCATGCCCGCAACAGATGTGCCGTTTCCTTAGAGAATCCGATCGAGTGCGATGCTTCTTGAGTGCCAATGGGGGCGCCAGGGTGGAGCCATCAGAGCCGGCAAGCCCCCTGAATCAACAGGGGTATTTCAGACCCGGCTGCACTCCGCCAACGGCGCGAATTTGCGACTTTTTGCGGAGTCATTTAGTCCGGAACGTGTGTAGAGAGGATCCGAGCCGACATGACTCTGGGTAGAACTGACTCATGCACCAGATCGACGTTTGCTATCGGCGCGGTAGGGCAGCTTTGAGCCGCGCGTGGAGCGGGCGCAGCAGGTAGGTCGGGGGGACTACTGGTTTAGCAGGAACACTTTGAAGGTGTACGACACGCTCTCGCCCAGGTGCTCGGTGGGGTTTTGCGGCTTCAGGTGCACAAAGTACTGGTCCACAAGCGGGTCGGGCGGATCGCCGGTGGGCAAGAACTCATCCGCTGCGGGCATCAGGTCGGTGGAGTGCACAACCAGCACCAACGGGCCAGCGGTGCCAGAGACTTCTTCGCCATACTGCTTGCCGCGATGCGGGCAGATGCCGCGGCCGGTGGTCAAAGCGACCTGCCAATCGGCTTGGCCTGCAGGGGTGGTGAAGTTCAA
>JAKLEG010000442.1 GCA_022703175.1 Myxococcota bacterium
CCCGTCGCTGGCAGTGAGAGTCGCCGTAAGCGTGTTGCCAGCCGTCGGATGGGTGGCCGTAAATGGCAGCATCCATGTTAGTGGTGCTCCACAAACGGCGTCGCCTACGAACGTTTGGCTCTGGTCGGCAACATTTTCAAAAAGCTCGACGGTGCCGGGTACAGCACAGGTGCCACTGACCGAGATGGCTGTGACGCTGGTGATGCTGGGCGCGCTCACGAGCACGGGGTTGGTTGAGATGTCGACTCCGTTCCCATAGAAGCTGTTCTTCGTGATCGTGACAAACGGTGTTGGCGCCATGTTAGGTTCGACGTACACCGCGATGTCGGCGCCCGTAACGACGTTGCCGGGGCCAATTCTGACGGAGCCAAAAGAGACCATGAAGCCGCCTGAGCCGCGAGGCTCGACCTTGGTATTCCACGGGTCATTGGTGCTGCGGTTGTTGGTCGCTACCGTTGGCGCACCCGCATCGAACGCTCGGCTATTGAGAACGAGCCCCCCAGCCACTTCGTTGCTGTCGATGAGCGTGCCGCCGCCGTTGACATAGAGAACCTCCACAGCCGTGTCGAGAGCCAAGGTCGTGTGAGTTACTGGGTCGAAGCCAAAGTAATTGTTCTGCACGATGGTACCGGCCCCGTAGCTACGAATTGCGGTTGCGCCGGCGAACACGTTCTCAGGACCAATCGTGGAGCCGTTGGTTTCTATTAGCCAGGGTCGATACGTCGACATCGTGGTCACGCCATCTGTGCCAAACCGGCAACCGGCGACCTGGGCAGATAAGAAGAACATTTCGATGGGCGGATTCAACACCGTGACCCCCACGAGCAGTCCGCCCTCGGTGAGGCCGAAGGCGCACCTCGGACAGGCCATCGCGCTAGAGTCCCAGCCGATGACAACGCCCCGACCACGGCCATCGATGCAGATACCAGAAGCTACCGGCGCCGGCAGCTCCCGCGCGTCGAGGGTAAGCGTGGTAGGCACCGCCGCCGGAAAGACGCCTTCGTCGAAACGAATGTTCATGTGCCCGCCGCGATTGTGGGCCAGCCAGAACGCCTCGCGAAACGATAGCGCTGGGCCAGTATCGGTGACGGCGGCTAGGGTGACACCGCCGTCCAACTCATCAGCGGCCGTGGTAACGACCAGCTCGACCTGCGCCGGGCATTCGGGCAACACGAGCTGAGAAGTGTGCTCACCCCAGGTGGGCGGCCGTTTCGCGTCGCCATCGTGACAATCGACCCCGCCATTGTCGACGCAAGTTTGGTGCACCACCACGTCGAACGCTCGGCCGCCGCAGGCTGGGGGTGCCAAGCTGCAAAGCACCATCACGATCGTGCTCGGCGGTGAGCGCACGCTCCCGCGACACCCAAGCACGCGACGGGTCACCATGGGTTGGATGTCGCACCACCAAGTCTCCGTGTCAATTTTGGCCGGTGACCCCAACCAACGAAGTTAAACATTTCTGTAGCGCCGCGGCTTTAGCGAACAAACAGGTTGTGAAGAGACGGCGCGCACGGGCATCACCACGCGCGCAAAATTCGCTGCAAAATCGGAGGTTTCGAGGCCATGAGCGACACCAAAAAGAGCCTTACGGCATGTGGCACAGCTTCGACCGAGCAGACCACGGCGCAAAAACGACGAGTCTTGTTGTTTTACGCCAACCGCGAACGGCAACCGTGGCCCGTCATGCCCATCGGTCTTTGCCACGTTGCCTCCGCGCTCAAGAGCTGGGGCCACGAAGTCACCATCGTGGACCTGATGTTCGAGCGCCAATGGAGCCAACGCGTGCAAAGCGAAATTATACGCTTCGCGCCCGACGTCATCGGCATCTCAGTGCGTAACATCGACAACGTAGATTGGTTCGAAACGCGCACCTACCTCACCCCCATCCGCGATGAAGTCGTCCGGCCCGCGCGTGCGGTATCAAAGGCGCCTATCATTATAGGTGGCCCGGCAGTAAACATTGCGCCCACCCGCTTGTGCGCGTTCCTTGATGTGGACTACGCCGTCTATGGCGATGGCGATGGCGAAGGCAGCATTGGCCCGCTGGTGGACGCCCTTGCTGCTGGGGTTGCTCCAGCCGCAATTCCCGGGGTGTTGCGCGGTAACGACGACCCTGGTCAACCGAACCGTCGCCCCAACCTCGAAGGCCTCGTGGCCGCCAACATCCATCGCTGGATTGACGTCAAGCCGTATGCGCGCGCGGGCTCCCCATACTCGGTGCAAACCAAACGCGGGTGTGCCTTCAATTGTTCCTTTTGTGTCTACGGTGCCATTGAGGGTAGGGCCTATCGCCTGCGCGACCCAGAGGCGATTGCCGACGAAATTGAAACGGCAAATCGCGAAGCGGGCGTGCGTTGTTTCGAGTTCACCGACAGCGTGTTTAACCACCCGCTCGGGCATGCCCTCGACGTGTGCAAGGCCATCATTCGCCGCAAGCTCGCCATTACGCTGAACACGACCGGCGTCAACCCGCGCTATCTAACTCCCGAATTGCTGCAATTGATGGCGGAGGCCGGTTTCGAAGAGCTGAGTCTCGCGCCCGACAGCGCCGCACCCGCGGTGCTTGCCGAGCTGGGCAAGGGCTATACGAGCCCCGACGTGCTCGTGAAAGCGGCCCAAATGATACGCGATCAAAAGCTGCCAGTGGCGTGGTGGTTTTCGTTTGGGCTGCCAGGTGAAACCGCGCGGAGCGTGGAACAAACCCTGGCCTTCATACGCGACCAAGTGCGGCCAAGTGACTTGGTGTTGGCAACGGTGGGGCTGCGAATTCTGCCTGGGACTCGCCTTGCCGCGACGGCGCTCGAAGAAGGCAAGCTCAGCGCCGACCAAGATGTGCTCGTGCCCGTGTTTTATGAGCCGACCGGCATCAGCCTCGCGGACATCCACAAGCAATGCACGGCAGCTGGCCGCAAGCTCCCCAATTTCCTGTTGAGCACCGATACCCGCTCTCTCGACGCCTTCCTGCCCATCGGCATTATGCTGAAGCGCATCTTCCGACACCGCCAGCCATTGTGGCGCATCGTGCCGCCGGTGAATCGCTTGCGTAACCTGCTGCGCCGCCTCCCACGATTCAGGAGAGCCGTGGTGATGGCACCAGCGAGTTCTTAACCAGTTGTGCCCGTGAGCCGTTTCTTTGCCCGGAGCTACTGTTAGCAAGCGCGAGATCTGAAGCGTGGTTCTGGCAGAAAACGCAAAGGAGTTGACCATGGACATGTCGCTGTATGCCAACCGCCCGCGCCCCACGGGGTCGTCGCCTAAAGACGGCACCTTGGCCTTCTTGCCCGACGAATCCGTGGTGTTCTCCCCAGCACTCGGTGACTCACTCGGTGCCACGCCTATTGTCGTGCCGCCAGAGCGAATCCATGACTTGGTGTTGCCGACCATGCTTGGCTTGCTCGAAGACCTGACCCCTGGGTCAACGGTCATCGACGAGTTTTTGGCCGAGTGGGAGCGGGTGCAAGTGCTGCTGGGCGAGCCGGAGTCGCCCGCGTGGCGTGCCTACGGTGAATGGTTCTACTTCCCCGCCGATGCCCGCCTCGCCCGGTTTGCGCCTCGCCGTTGGCACCGTCTGGCACTCCAAGTTCGCAACGCGACGCTCATGGCGGTGCCGGGGTTGCCTCACGATTGGGCGGCAGGGCGCGCGCGTTTAGATCCCGCGGTGCTCGCGATTGCTGGCTGCAGCGTCGGCAGCAACGTGCTGCACAGCTCGACGATGTTGATGCGGCCAAGCCACGTGAAAGTCGCCGATGTCAAAGACTACAACCTGAACAACGGCAACCGCGTGCGCTTCACCTACCGCGACCTCGGCCGAAACAAAGCCCAAGTCTGCGCCGAGCAGTTGCATGCGATTGACCCATTCCTCGGCGTGTCCGTTTACGATACCGGCATTGACGCCCAGACGGTTGAGCGCTTCATCGGTGGCGACCCAACCTCGGGCGAGCCGGCGGCCACCCTGGTGTTGGAAGAAACCGACGACCCGCCGGTGAAGGTGTGCTTGAGACAAGCCGCGCGCGCGGCGCGGGTGCCTCTTGTCATGGTGACGGACCTCGGGCGGGTGGTGTCCATCGACGTCCGCCGCTTCGACCTCGATGCCAAATTGCCAATGTGCCACGAGGTCCCCGACGACGTTGTGTTGGCACTCCTCGAACAATACCAGCGCGGCACTGGCGAGCGCGAGGTGTTCATTGAGATGGCTTATGCCTTCAGCGGTCGCGACGAAGTAGTGGCGGTCACCGACTTCCGTGAGGTCGCGCTGCGCGAAGTGCTAACACCTTTCGCCGGCTTCCCGCAGCTTGGCTCAACCGCAGGCATGGCTGGTGGTTTGGCAGCGTGGATCATTTCTCAAATCCATCTCGGCCACCCGGTTTGGGAACGCATGACCT
The DNA here is from genome assembly GCA_022703175.1 of Myxococcota bacterium. Taxonomy (GTDB): domain Bacteria; phylum Myxococcota; class XYA12-FULL-58-9; order XYA12-FULL-58-9; family XYA12-FULL-58-9; genus JACRCV01. The sequence continues at coordinate 4,383 of JAKLEG010000442.1, forward strand.
TCGACCCAATGCGCGCCACTGTCACCTGCAAAGGAAAGTGCCAATGACCACCAACAATTACCAGGCCTGGAACATCGAGCCCCTGTCAGACTTCGGGCGCCTTGGAGTCCGCGACCAGCTGACCCACCTGGTCGATTGGGCGGTACTCTCGCCGAGCGCTCACAACAGCCAACCTTGGCGTTTTGTCGTCAAACCCGAAACCCACACCATCGTTGTTGCGGTGGACGGTGCGGGCCTGACCCCCGCCGCCGATCCTGCCGGCCGACAAAGCGCCATCAGCATTGGTTGCGCCGTAGAGACGCTACGGGCCGTAGGGCTGGCGTACGGCTACGACGTAACCGTCGAGCTGCAAAACAGCACGCCACGAGATGCCACGGCACTGGCCCAGCTCCAGTTTCGTGCTCGCTCGCCCCAGGCAGGTCCCGGCGAGGGCTACAATCCTCAAGTATTTCAGCTCGTTAAATCGCGGTGCATGAACCGTTCGCGGTTCGACGCGCGCCCAATTCCCGAGACCTTTCTGGCATTTCTGAAGCATGCCGCGGGCGCTGAGGGCGTGATCTTGGACTTTCTTGCCGACCCTGCGACCCGTTACGCCGCCGCGGAGTTGCAGTACATGGCCGACCGTGCGGTCATTGCGGCACCAGGATTTCGCAAAGAGTTGGCACACCATTTCCTCGCCAATGACAGCCCTTCGGGCCGTGGCATGCCAGGCTTCACCTTTGGCCTTGGCGACGACGTGGCCAGTCGAATCCATCGCGACTTGGGGACCGATGGCCTGTTCAACCCAGATTGGGCCCAAGGCTTTGCAGCCGCCGGTCGTGACGGCATACGCTCGGCGCCACTGCTGGTGGTCGCAAGCAG